>JAISWG010000007.1 GCA_031271205.1 Endomicrobium sp. | reverse complement strand
AAACGAGTAGATATAATAGAAAAAGCTCAGAATGAAGGTAAGTGTGTTTGTTATATGGTGATGAAGTTTTTTAAGAATAAAAGATTTTTAGCAAAAAAAGCGAGCGTCTTAAGATGTTTTGTAAAGTTGATTTATGTCCCTGATATTTCCGTTGAAAAAAATAATAAAAAACCTAAATTCGATTATTTTGTTTTTCTAGCGATTAATTTTATAATTATGTTTATTTTCATAAATGATGGATATGTTTTTAATCTTTTTTTGGGACTTATAGGCTATGTTTTTATATTTTCAGTAACGTCTACAAATTGCGTTATTTTTTATCTATATAAAATATCTAATGAAATTTTATATCTTTCATCTAAGATAGGATACTTTTTCATGCTTTGTCAAAGAAAATATCATGTCATTAAAAAGTATTTACTTCTTTTGGAAAGCCTTTTTATTTTATATCGTGTTCTTGTGTGTTCTTTGCACACAGTCAATACCGATATTTGGTCGTTTATCTATATTTAAATAATTTCCACATGCTACAACGTTATATTCCCATATCCTTATATTGGTTTACTAAAATAGGCGTGCTTAAGGCAAAGAAACATAGCTATTTATTTATGTTTAGTATGAAAGAATTATGCCAAAATGTGTTTGTACTAAAAGACAAAAACTAACAACATAAAAACATATTTTTTCTATCTTCACAGTAATAAAATGTTAATTGTACAAATTTTAAACTTTGTATTCTAAATCCCATATAACCTCTTGACATAAATTGAATTTAACGCTACAATGTTGGCACTGTATGAATATGAGCGCTAAAAATAGAATGTTGTTGAAAAACATAAAGAATGGTTAATACAAATGCGTCAAATATCGTTCGAAGTTTTAAAAGAAAGAAAGACAAAGATACTAAGTGCAGTTATACATCACTATATAAAGACAGGTAAGCCTGTGGGATCAACAGCACTTATAGATGAGTATAACATTTCTCTTTCTCCAGCGGCAGTTAGAAATGTTATGGCTGAGCTTGAAGAGGAAGAATTTTTGACACATCCTCATACTTCGTCTGGAAGAGTACCTACCGATAAGGGCTACAGATCTTACGTAGATAGTCTGTTGAAACTGCAAAGTTTTGCTATAGAGGAAGAGGAAAAAATAAGAAAAGAATATGAGCAGAAGCATGGAGAAATAGAATCTCTTCTTTCGGAAACTTCGCGCATTTTATCGGGGCTTTCTCAGTGTGCTGGTTTTGTAATAGCGCCGCAAACTCAATATGATGAAATAAAAAACGTTGAGCTTGTGCAAATTTCAAGCAGTGAGTTGCTTATAATATTACTTACTCAAAGCGGAGTAATTAAGCATAGGAAAATAGAAGCTTTTCTTTCTCAGTTAGAAATAGAAAAACTTAGAAGTTTTTTAAATGATAAGTTGCGAGGTGTTTCTATAGCTCAGGCAAATAGAAAGATGGTATCTGAAATTAAAGAGTTTAGACAACAGGAAGAAGAAATTTTAATAGTTGCTGAGAAGATAAACGATGTTTTCTACGATATACATGATGATATCTACATAGACGGGACGTCTAACGTAATTTCAATACCTGACTTCAGTGATTTTGAGCCTGTAAAGTCGCTGATAAAATTTAATGAAAATAAAGAAAAGCTTATAGAAGTAATAAGCAAAGATTTTAATGGTAACGGAATCAATGTTAAAATAGGTTCAGAGAACGCCGTTGCAGAGCTCAAAAATTTAAGTGTTATAACTACGGTATATAAAAACGACGATAGAGTTGTAGGCGTTTTGGGAATTATAGGTCCAAAACGAATGGAATACAAGAAAATGATGTCTCTTGTAAGCAGAGTATCTGAGATGTTAAATAATTTTTTTAAAGATATGGAAAAGTAAGAGCTATATGGGAGGGCATTTTGGAATTGGAAAATGATAAAGGAATTACTAATGAGCAAGAACAAAATAGTTGTGAGTGTAGGAACGATACAAGAGATGATAGAGCCACTGAGTTTGAAATTTTAAAACAATCTGTTGATAAACAAAAAGTTTTGGCTCAAGATTATTATGATCAGCTTGTAAGACTTAAAGCTGATTTTGATAATTTCAGAAGACGTTCGGAAAAAGAAAAAATTGATTATTTAGACTGGGGAAAAGAAAAAATCCTTGTAAAACAAATAGCAATTGATGATGTTTTGCAGCATGCTCTAAAAAGCGCCAAAGCAGGAAACAATATAGAGAGTATAATTATTGGTCTTGACATGATAAGCAAAGAGTTTGCAAAAATGCTTAAGGAAGAAGGCGTTGAAGAGATACAATGCGAAAAATTTGACCCAAGTATATGCGAAGCTTTGGATTATATTGAATCTGATGAAGAGGACGGGAAAGTTTTGGAAGTATATCAGAAAGGTTATAAAATGAATGGCAAATTGATAAGAACTGCCAGAGTTAAAGTTGCTAAAAATGATAAAAAAATTCGAAAATAAAAAAAGAGAATTAACTATAAAAAAAGGGGGAGAAGGAATTATATGGCAAAAATTATTGGTATTGATTTGGGAACTTCAAATTCTGCAGCTGCTGTTATGGAAGGCGGGAAGACTACTCTCATTCCTTCAGCTGAGGGAACTACGCTTGGAGGAAAAGCTTTCCCTTCTTACGTCGCGTTTACAAAAGACGGGCAGCTTTTAGTCGGAGAGCCTGCAAGAAGACAAGCTGTTACAAATCCTGAAGGTACAGTTAGCACTTTCAAGAGAAAAATGGGAACTGGCTATAAATACAATGTAAATGGAAAAGAATTTACGCCTCAGCAGCTTTCGGCTTTTATTCTTCAAAAGATAAAAAAAGACGCAGAGGCTTATTTGGGAGAGTCTATTTCTAAAACAGTTATTACTGTTCCTGCGTATTTTAACGATAACCAGAGGCAAGCTACAAAAGACGCGGGCGCAATAGCAGGACTTGAAGTTGTGAGGCTTGTCAATGAGCCTACGGCTGCTTCCCTTGCTTACGGTATAGACAAAGTCGGCAAAGAGCAGAAAATATTGGTATTTGATCTTGGAGGAGGAACGCTTGATGTAACCATAATGGAAATGGGTGTCGAAGGAACTTTTGAAGTTCTCTCAACTTCAGGTGATACGCAGCTTGGTGGAACTGATATGGACAATGTTTTGATAGATTATATCGCTGAAAATTTCAAAAAAGCGAATGGTATAGATTTACGCAATGACAAAATGGCTGTTCAACGTTTAAAAGAAGCTGCAGAAAAAGCGAAAATTGAACTTTCAAACGTTTTGGAAACTGACATAAATCTTCCGTTTATTACTGCTGATGCTTTGGGCCCTAAACATTTAACGCTTAAGCTTACAAGAGCCACTCTTGAAAATCTTGTAAGACCTATTGTTGAAAGATGTAAAACTTCAATAGATCAGGCAATAAGTGATGCAAAACTTATGACTAATACTGTTACAAAGATAATTTTGGTTGGTGGACCTACAAGAATGCCTATAGTTCAGAAATTTGTTGAAGATCATGTAGGTAAAAAAGTAGAACGCGGGATAGATCCTATGGAATGTGTGTGTTTTGGAGCTGCCGTTCAAGCTGCTGTTTTAACAGGCGACGTAAAAGACATCCTTCTTTTAGATGTGACTCCGCTTACTTTAGGTCTTGAAACTATGGGTGGTGTAAGAACTCCGTTAATAGATAGAAATACGACGGTTCCTGCTAAACGTTCTCAAATATTCTCAACTGCTGCAGACGATCAATCAAGTGTAGAAATTAATGTTCTACAGGGCGAAAGACCTATGGCGAAAGACAACTTGTCTCTAGGTAGATTTATGCTTGATGGTATACCACCTGCGCCAAGAGGTATGCCTCAGATTGAAGTTACTTTTGATATAGATGCAAACGGCATATTGCACGTTTCTGCAAAGGACAAGGGAACCGGTAAAGAGCAGTCAATTAAAATATCTTCGTCAACAAAGCTTTCAAAAGATGATATAAATAAGTATGTAAAAGAAGCTGAGCAGTATGCTTCTGAAGACGCAAAACATAAAGAAGAAATTGAAGCGAGAAATGAAGCTGACAATCTTGTTTATTCTGTTGAAAAAAGTTTAAAAGAACATGGCGATAAGATTTCTTCAGATGAGAGACTTACAATTGAACAGACCTTGGCTGCTGCTAAGGACGCTCTAAAAGGCAACGATGCTACAGTGATTAAGTCAACAAAAGAAGCTTTGACATCTGCCTCTCATAAACTTGCTGAGGCTGTATATAAATCTTCACAAGCTCAAAATATACAAGATGCAGCTGGACAAAGGCAATCTGATAATAGTCAAAATGTCAATAATGCCGAAAAAGTGGTGGACGCCGAAGTTATTGATGATAAGAAATAAATTGTAATAATATTTATTTGCATTAACAAACATTTTCACAGTATTAAGACTATTACTATTGCCATAGGTCTGCTCTATTCAATGGAAATATTTTCGGCAAATGGAGAAATAAAGTTAGCTAGAAATATTTAAGTTCTGTTTGGATTGTGCAATATCGTTTGGTTTCAATGATAATGCTGGTACTGTAAGAAAGTAATAATTTGCCGTTTTTGACGAACATAAAATCACATAAGGAGTGGTGTAGAGATAACCGTTTGAGCAACAAGCACAAAATAAGAAATGGAAATAATTTAGAAACGTAAATTTACGAGATTATGTCATATTGGCAAGTTGGAGTTTTATTTTTCACTGTTTTGACTGAACTTTTAACAAAACAAGTAGTTGAAGCTGGAAAATGTACTGAAGGTGTTGATTAAAATAAAGAAGCAAGTGTCTAAAGATAGATGTATTGCAAAGAGAACTGGAAACCAGGTAAATTTATATATAGAAAAAAATTTTTCAAAAGAAAAATAATGCCAAAGCTTTTTTGCAGTTAAGGAATAAAAGAAAATGAAACGCGATTATTATGAAGTACTTGGCGTCGCCAAGTCTGCAACTAACGATGAAATAAAGTCAGCTTACAGAAAGTTGGCTTTAAAATATCATCCTGACAAAAATTCGGGAAGTAAAGAAGCTGAAGAAAAATTTAAAGAAATAAACGAGGCTTATGAGATTCTTTCCGATACTCAGAAAAAACAGCAGTACGATACTTTTGGTCATGGTGCTACGGGCGGCAGTGGGAATCCATTTGGTGGTCAAAATAGTTATCAATATTCAAGTGGTGATTTTTCAAATATGGGAGATATTTTTGGAGATATTTTTGGAGATATTTTTGGTGGACAAAGTAGACAAAAAAACGACAGGACTTCTTCACAGTATAATAGGCGCGGTGAAGATTTACGTTATGATATAGATATTTCTTATCTTGAGGCAATGAATGGGGCTGAGATTTCAATAGACATACCAAGGAAAGAAGCTTGTTCTTCATGTCATGGAACTGGTAGCAGAGATAGTACTACTCCAAAACAGTGTCCTCAGTGTAAAGGTTCGGGACAAATAAAATATTCTCAAGGATTTTTTTCTTTTAGTCAGGAATGTCCTAAATGTTATGGCAAAAGAACTATTATAAGCAATCCGTGCCTCGATTGCAGAGGTGAGGGAACTGTAAAGAAAAGAAAAACTGTTAAAGTAAGAGTTCCAGCAGGTGTTGATGAGGGAACATCTTTAAAAGTTTCTGGTTCAGGAAATGTCGGAACAAATGGAGCTCCAGCTGGGGACTTATATGTGGTTGTGCATATGAGATCTATTCCGGGGTTTAGAAGAGACGGATACAATTTGTACACAGAGGTTTCTGTTTCATTTTCGCAAGCTGCAATGGGTGTTGAGTACGACGTTCCTGTTTTGCAGGGGAACGTAAAGGTAAAGATACCAGTAGGTACGCAGCCCGGAACAACTTTAAGAATACGTGAACAAGGTTTTCCTAAACTTGGCAGAAAAAATAGAGGTGATTTATTCGTTAAAGTAAATGTTTCGGTTCCTAAGTCAATGAGTGATGCACAAAAACGTTCTCTTTTTGAATATGCTAAATCCATGGGTGAAGTGCCTAAAGATTCAAAATATCAAAGCGATAACTTTTTTAAAAAAATTTTTGGATAAAATATTAACAATTTTAATTTTGTGAAAAAAACGATCTTTTTTGCATTTTTTTGTGAGAAGGGGGGGGTTGTTTTTTTTGTTGTATTTTTTGATTGACAAATCTATATGTATGTGATAATATTGCTCAAAACTACAACTGGTAGTTTTGGCTATTTTTATTCTTGAAATAAAGAGAAATTTAATGAAATGTCCATTTTGTGGGAGCATTCGTGATCAAGTTCTTGATTCGCGTCCTGTAGAATATATGCCTGCAGTCAGGAGACGCAGAGAATGCTCCGGTTGTAAAAAAAGATATACAACTTTTGAAAGACCTGAAGAAGTTACTATTATGGTAGTAAAATCTGATGATAGAAGAGAGCCTTTCGACAGAAAAAAAATTTGGACGGGCATGGACAGAGCTTGTAAGAAAAGATCAATTTCAGTTGAAACAATAGATAAAATAGTCAACGAAATTGAAAATGATATTATGAGCGAATATGTTATGGAAATTCCATCTAATACCATAGGTGATAAAATTTTAGAAAAACTTTGGGATGTTGATTTGGTGGCGTATGTTAGATTCGCCTCTGTATATAGAAAATTTGGGGATATAGATACTTTTATGCAGGAACTAAAGAAACTGAAGAAAGAACATGTGAGGCGCAGTAGCAAGAAATAAACGTTGTTTTCTAGTATAACAGCTAGTTTAAGATAAAATAAATAAAGAGTCATAAACAATTTATTTTAATAATGAAAATATAAGATGCACACAGGTTTATTTATAGGAGATTTTGATGTCACAGAAGTTTAAAGAAGATTTTCTTTCAAATAAAAAAATTGATTTAAAAAAAAATGCCTTGGATGTTCTTGAAAAGCGCTATTTGAAAAAAAATAAAAACGGAAAGGTTATTGAAAATCCAGAAGATTTATTCTATAGGGTTGCGCAAAATATTGCCCAAGCTGATAAAAAGTATGACGATAAAGCAGATATAGACGCTTTAACAAAAGAATTTTACAATGTAATGTTTTTACTTGACTTTTTGCCTAATTCTCCAACGTTAATGAATGCAGGAAAGCATTTGCAGCAACTTTCTGCTTGTTTTGTTCTTCCTATAGAAGATTCTATGGATTTAATTTTTGATACTTTGAAAAATACAGCTCTTATACATAAATCGGGTGGAGGGACAGGGTTTTCTTTTTCGAGGCTTCGTCCAAATAAAGACAAAGTAAGTACCACTTCAGGAGTTTCTTCAGGCCCTGTGTCTTTTATGCATGTTTTTAACGCTGCTACTGAAGCAATTAAACAGGGTGGTGCAAGACGTGGTGCTAATATGGGCATACTTAGAGTAGATCATCCTGACATTTTAGCTTTTATAGTTTCTAAGGATAAGAATGATAGTTTGAATAATTTTAATATTTCCGTTGCGATAACCGAAGAGTTTATGAATGCTTTAGAAAAAACTGAAGATTATAATTTGTATAATCCTCGCACCAATGCATTTTTCGGAAAACTCAATGCAAAAACAGTTTTCAATAAAATAGTTGACCAGGCTTGGAAAAATGGTGAACCGGGAATAATTTTTATAGACAGAATAAATGAAAAGAATCCAACCCCTGATATCGGAGCCATAGAGTCTACAAATCCTTGTGGTGAGCAGCCTCTTCTTTCGTATGAATCTTGTAATTTAGGTTCAATAAATCTTGGACATTTTGTTAAAGACGGTGATGTTGATTGGGAAAGGCTTGAGAAAACCATAGGAACGGCTGTCCATTTTTTGGATAACGTTATTGATATGAATAATTATCCTATAGACAAAATTGCTCAAGTCACACAATCAAATAGAAAAATAGGTCTTGGTGTTATGGGTTGGGCAGATATGCTTTTGTCTTTGGGTATTGTATATGGTTCAGAAGAATCTTTATCTTTAGCTGAAAAACTTATGTGGTTTGTACAGACTAAATCTCATGGGATTTCAGAAGAGCTTGCTGTAAAGAGAGGTGCCTTCCCTAATTTTAAAAAAAGCATATATGCAAAAGGCAAAAAGATAAGAAATGCTACTGTTACAACAATTGCTCCCACAGGAACTATAGGGATAATAGCTTCGGCTTCGGGTGGAATAGAACCCATTTTTGCTCTTGTTTACAAAAGAGCTCAGTGTCTTGATAATGAAGAAATGTATGAAGTGAATCTTCAATTTGAAAAACTTGCAAAAGAAAAAGGTTTTTATTCACAGAAACTCATGGACAAAATAGAGGAAAAAGGAAGTATTCAAGAATTTTCTGAAATTCCAGAATATATAAGAAAAGTTTTTGTAACTTCTCATGACATTAGCCCAGAAGACCATGTAAGAATGCAGGCGGCCTTCCAAAAATACACTGATAATGCTGTATCTAAGACGGTAAATTTTCCTCACTCGGCATCAAGAGGAGATGTGGAGAACGTTTATATACTTTCATATAAGTTGGGTTGTAATGGCGTTACGGTTTATCGTGATGGCAGCAGAGGTATACAAGTTTTAAATATTGCAAGTAAAAAAGAAGAGCAAATGTTGCCTAAAGAAATAAAGTCGAGAACGCGTCTCATGAAGACAACCGGGGTTACTTTTCTTATGTATACGGGCTGTGGCAAGATGTACATAACGATAAATGAAGATGATAAAGGAGTATATGAAGTGTTCACGCAGTTTGGCAAATCAGGCGGATGTATGTCGTCTCAAACAGAGGCTATAGGTCGTTTAATTTCTTTAGCGTTGCGTTCAGGTATTAATCAAAATGAAATAATAAGCCAGCTTAAGGGTATAAGATGTCCATTACCGATACTTGCTCAAGAAAGAGGAGTGATATTATCATGTGCTGATGCTGTTGGTAAGGCTTTGGAGTTGTACAATAGAGAAAAAATGCTTCCTGAGTCATTTAGTAGCAGAAAGCAATCGGCAGATATTTTGCCTATCAACAAAAATAATCAATATACCCACGATTTTGACACTAATCTAATGGGAGCATGTCCGCAATGCCTTGAATGCGGCGAAATGTTAATTTTTTCGGAAGGCTGCGTTGTTTGTCACGGCTGCGGATATTCTAAATGTTCTTAAATAAAAAGGATAAACATAACATACAAAAATGGTTAAAAACGATAAATGGATAAAGAAAATGGCTGTTGAACACAAAATGATAGATCCGTTTGAGTCGGATCAAGTTAGAGCTGGTAAAATTTCATATGGAACTTCTTCTTATGGGTACGATATGCGTCTTTCTAATGAATTTAAAATAATAAAAAAAGATGCACGAATTTTGGATCCTAAACAGTTTCAAGATAATTTATTTGATACGGTAATTGTTAATAATTATATAGAGATTTTTCCAATTTCAATTGTTTTAGGGAAAACTATAGAGTATTTTAGAATACCTAGGGATATAGTGACTATTGCATTTGGAAAGTCCACATACGCAAGGTGCGGGATATTTGTAAACATTACTCCTTTTGAGCCTGAATGGGAGGGTTGTGCTACCCTTTCAATAGCAAATACCACATCTGTTCCTGTAAGAGTTTATGTGAATGAAGGTATAGCTCAAGTGTTGTTTTTAGGAGTAAACGAAATTTGTGAAGTTTCTTATGCTGATCGGAAAGGTAAATATCAAGCTCAGAAAACTATAACTTCAGCAAAAATTTGATACAATGATTTCAGGTTTTTTTGTTTTAATTATTATGGATTTGTGGTTTATCAGCGTTACTGAAATAAAAAGAGTTAATAAGTGTGGTTATGATAGATAAAAAATAAAGTGAAGAAAAAAATTTAGAATATGTAAAGATAAATATAAACAAAAGTAAGAAAAACAGGAAAACAAGGATGATTTTGATTTTAGATTTTGGCTCGCAGTACACACAGCTAATTGCGAGACGCATAAGAGAAGAAAAAGTGTATTGTGAAATATATCCCGGAAATAAGTCGCTTGACTCTTTTCCAGGAATTAGGAGCTTAAATGGTGTTGTATTGTCTGGAAGTTATGACAGTGTTTATTCAAAAAGTGCTCCTTGGCCTGATTCTAAGGTTTGGGAGTTAAATGTTCCTATTTTGGGGATATGCTATGGAATGCAGCTTATAGCTGAGCATTTTGGCGGAAAAGTTGTTTCGTCAAAACGTAGAGAATTTGGAGTTGCAAGCGTAAGTGTAAAATGCGGTTGTTCTTTGTTTAAAGGTCTTAAGTCAAAAGAAACACTTTGGATGAGTCATAGTGATCGTATCTCAAAAATACCAAAGGACTTCAAGATAACGGCAAAGTCTGAAAACTCTCCCTATGCAGCTGTAGAAAACATTTCAAAAAATATATATGGCGTTCAGTTTCATCCTGAAGTAAAACATTCCATAAATGGTAAAAAAATAATAAAAAACTTTATATTCAATATTTGTGGCTCCAAGCGTGATTGGACAATGAAGTCTTATGTAGTAGACGAAGTGAAAAGGATTCGTCAACAAGTCGGCGATAGCAAAGTTTTATGTGCGTTATCTGGTGGTGTGGATTCTTCAGTTGCGGCCGTAATACTGCATAAAGCAATAGGCAAGCAGCTTGTCTGCGTTTATGTTGATCATGGATTTCAAAAACTCGGTGAGACAGAAAAAGTTAAAAAAATTTTTAGTAAGATATTTGGTAAAAATTTCATAATTGTTGATGCTAAGGAAATATTTTTATCAAGGCTTAAAGGCGTGACTGACCCTGAAAAGAAAAGACAAATCATTGGACATACTTTTATAGAAATTTTTGACAAAGAGGCAAAGAATCTAAAAGGAATAAACTATCTTTTGCAGGGAACTATTTATTCTGATGTGATAGAAAGTATTTCTATAAAAGGCTCAAAAGTACCTATCAAAAGCCATCATAACGTCGGTGGTCTTCCTAAAAAAATGAAGATGAAGCTAGTTGAGCCTTTGAGGTTTTTGTTTAAAGATGAAGTAAGAATTTTGGGAAGAGAACTTGGAATTCCTGAAGAAATTATAAACAAACAGCCTTTTCCAGGCCCTGGCCTTGCTGTGAGGACTTTAGGGGAAGTAACTGAAGAAAAACTGAATATTTTGAAAGTTGCTGATGACATAGTAATTCAGGAAGTAGTTAAGGTAGGTCTTTACGAAAAAATTTGGCAGTCTTTTGCTGTGATACTTCCAGTTAAAACAGTAGGTGTTATGGGTGATGCTAGAACATACGAGTATGTTATTGCTATAAGAGCTGTAAATTCTGATGATGCTATGACGGCCGATTGGGTGAAATTTCCATATGATCTGCTTAGGCGCATATCTTCCCGAATTATAAATGAGGTTAAAGGCGTAAACAGAGTGGTTTACGATATTTCAAACAAACCTCCGGCTACAATTGAGTGGGAATAATGAAAAAAGTAATATTAAATTTAACATTAGCTTCATTGGTTGCTAGTTGTTTGTTTTATAGCTGTGGGAAATATGCCAGTAGTGGCAATAAATACGTGGCTTCCATACAGATAAAAGGTTCGGATACTATTGTAAACCTGATTCAGGCATGGTCTGAAAATTTCATAGAACAATATTTCATATATAATATAAGCGTCACAGGCGGTGGCTCGGGAACAGGTTTTGCATCTTTAATTAACAAGACTTGTGATATAGCTATGTCTTCTCGTGAGATAGAAGACAAAGAAGTGTCGTTAGCAAAAAGAAATAATGTGAAACCAGTTGAGTTTAAAGTAGGTCTTGATGGACTTGCGGTTTTGGTGAATAAAAATAATCCAGTTGATAAATTGACGATGGAACAACTTCGCGATATATTTATGGCTAAAATTATAAATTGGAAAGAAGTTGGTGGTAAAGATTTAAAAATAGTAATTCTTTCAAGAGAAAGCAATTCTGGTACACACATGTTTTTTAAAGAACGCGTGTTAAAAAATAATGATAAAAATGCCAAAGACGAATTTTCTGTTCACTCTTTGATGATGTCTTCTTCGCAGGCAATATACGACGAGGTGATGCAAAATCCCAATGCTTTGGGCTATGTAGGAATGGGGTTTGTAAACGATGGTGTTAAAGCGTTGTCTGTAGCAGTTGGTGGTAAAAGTAACTACATTTATCCCAGTACAGAAAATGTTTTAAAAGGATTATATCCTATTTCAAGACCGTTATATTTATATACTGATGGGAAGCCTAGTGGTGTAATAAAAATGTTTATTGATTATGCTTTATCTGATGAAGGTCAAAAAATTGTTTTAGAAACAGATTTTGTTCCGATAAAAAATAAAAAAAAAGAGCGGATTTTATGAATTTTCTTGAACTGAAAAATCAAATTTAAAATACGTACTTCAAGAGTAATTTTTAAATTAAACAGGAAAGAATTGCTTGCAATACTTAAAGAAATATGGACAATGCCAGAATACAAATGTGTAAATAATACATAATTCAACAGAAGAACTTGTGTTCAAAAGTTGATATGTTATTTGGCGAAATATTTACAAGCTTGGATGAGAAGTTTTCTGTAAACATAGAAAGAGTGATTGTGGTAATGTTGTTGATAGAGGTTTATAAAATCATAATACCCCATTTTCATAGAATAAGTATATAGATAGATGTTTGTTATATATGTGTGGTATTTTATATAGAGTGGGTATTGTGATAAAATATATTGTAATAAAAAGCTATTATAGCAAACTTGAAAATATAGAACTGATAATGAAAAAAAGTGTTTTACGGGTTGTGTTTACAATAGTTTTAATAAAAGGTTGGTATGAATGAAAAAAGCTTTAGATTTTGTTGTTGAAAAAATAGTTTTTATATGTGGGATAGCGTCTATTATATTTGTTGCTTTAATTTTCTTTTTTTTGTTTAAGGAAGGCCTTTCTTTTTTAAAAGATTTTGGAGTTTTAAAATTTATTGGAGGGCGTTTTTGGTATCCATCGTCTAGTCCTACTTTGTTTGGAGTTTTACCATTAATAGTTGGTTCAGTTTTTGTAACCATTGGAGCATGTGTTATTGCTGTTCCTATAGGAGTTATGACGGCTTTATTTATTTCTGAAATTGTTCCAAAAGGTATTCGCGATATTTTAAAATCTTTAGTTGAACTTATAGCGGCAATCCCCAGTGTTGTTGTAGGTTTTATTGGAATGATTACCTTAGTTCCTCTGGTAAAAGGTATTTTTAATTTACCTACCGGTCTTACAGTTTTTTCTAGTTCAATAATGCTTGCCTTTATGGCTATACCAACTATAGTTACAATATCTGAAGACGCTATACGTTCGGTTCCATGGCAATATAAGCAAGGAGCTTTAGCTTTGGGTGCTACAAAGTGGCAGACCTTGAGAAGAATTATTCTAAAGGCGGCTATGCCGGGAATAATCGCAGCGGTAATGCTTGGTATAGGTAGAGTAATTGGAGAGACAATGGTTGTAATGATGATAACGGGTAATTCAGCTCATATTCCTCATTCTATTTTTGAGCCTGCAAGAACAATGACTGCTACGATTGCGGCTGAAATGGGTGAGACAGTAAGAGGTGGCATGCACTATAAATCTTTATTTGCGATAGGGCTTGTTCTTTTTTTAATAACATTTTTTATAAATTTTATTGCAGATTTATTTTTGGGAAAAAATAAAAATACATGATTAAGCTTAATCCTAAACTATCTCAAAAATTTTCATACATGTTTCTTTGTCTTGCTGCTTTTTTGGCAACAACTCCAGTGATTTTGATAGTTTTTATAATAATAAAAAACGGAACGTCAGTCATAAGCTGGGAGTTTTTATTGTCAATGCCTAAAGATGGCATGCGTGGCGGCGGAATTTTACCGGCAATACTTGGCACTCTTTCAATAGTGTCGTGTGCTATTATGATTACTCTTCCCGTAGGTGTATGTGCTGCTATATATTTAAATGAATATGCAAAAGACGATATATTTACTAGAATAATAAAGCTTGCAATTATTAATTTAGCTGGAATTCCGTCTGTTGTTTACGGGTTATTTGGGCTTGGTATTTTCGTTATGTTTTTAAAGCTGGGAGTTTCTATAATTGCAGGTGCTTTAACATTGTCAATAATGGAGCTTCCTGTTATTATAACTACCGCTAGAAGTTCGTTGGACAGTGTGCCGTATTCTTTTAGAGAAGCTAGCTTGTCTTTAGGAGTGAGCAGATGGCAGACTATAAGACATGTGGTTCTCCCAAATGCTATACCCGGCATTTTAACTGGAACTATTTTAAGTATTGCAAGAATTTCCGGGGAAACCGCTCCGATATTGTTTACTGCAGCGGCGTTTTACGTGCCTCATCTTCCTCATTCAATATTTGATCAAGTTATGACTTTACCTTATCATCTTTATATTATTTCAACTCAAATTCCAAACATGCCAAAAAATATTATATACGGTACAGCTCTTGTTTTGTTAATGATGGTTTTGACTATGAGTTGCATTGCTATTTTTGCAAGAATTTATTTTAGGAAACGTAGAAAATGGTAGATAAAATAAAAATAGAAAGCTTAAGTTGTTACTATGATAAAAAATGCGTTTTAGAATCTTTAAATCTTAATATTGTTAAAAACGAAATTTTAGGAGTTATAGGTCCTGCCAGTAGTGGTAAAACTACTTTTCTAAGAACGTTAAATAGGATGAATGATTTTGATATTACGTATTCAAGAAAAGGCAATGTTTATCTTGACGGTGATAATATTTTCGACATAGACGCAGAGAATTTAAGAAGAAGAGTAGGTATGCTTTTTGCCATGCCGATACCTCTTCCTATGAGTATTTACGACAATATAACTTATGCGCCGAAACGATTAGGTCTTGTTACAAAAAAAGTTGATTTAGATAATATGGTTGAAAGTGTCTTAAGGGATTCTTCCCTTTGGGATGAGGTAAAAGATAGGCTAGCCGCTTCGGCTATGAAGATGTCAGGAGGACAACAACAAAGACTGTGTATTGCAAGGGTACTTGCAATAAATCCCGAAGTTATTTTGTTTGACGAACCTTGCTTGAGTCTTGATCCAATATCAATTTCAAAAGTTGAAGAGTTAATGGTAGAGCTTAAAAAAAAATATACTATAGTTCTTGTTACAAATAATGTTAAGCAAGCTTCTCGCATTAGTGATAGAACGGCGTTTTTTCTCATGGGAAAGCTTATAGAAGTTGATAAAACAGATAAGATTTTTGTTTCTCCGAAGGAAAAAAAAACGGAAGATTATATTACTGGACGTTTTGGATAAATAAAATGTCAAATTATAGAATTTTCATTTCAGCTGGGGATCTTTCAGGCGAGGTTCATGCCACAAATCTTGTAAAAGAAATAAAGAAAATAAATTCTTTATACTTTGTTTCATCTGCTGGTGGCAATAATCTTAAGGCTATTTCAGATAGTTTTATTGAAGATATAGTAAATATAAATGCTTTTGGTTTTTTACCGATTAAACAAGTATTTTATTTGAGAAAAGTTTTCAAAAAAATAAAAAAACATTTTTTGGAGAATCGTCCTGATAAAGTTATTCTTGTAGATTATTACGGGTTTCATATACATGTCGCACGGCTTGCAAAATCAATGGGGATTTCTGTCTTCTATTATATTGGTCCTCAAGTTTGGGCGTCTCGTAGCGGCAGAATAAAAAAACTATCTAAAGTTATAAAGAAAATGCTTGTTATTTTTCCATTTGAAGAAAAACTTTATAAAGATAACAACGTTGATGTTGTTTTTGTAGGAAATCCATTAATAGACAAAATTCCCCAAAAGGCAGATTTTCAAAAACATAATTTAAATATTTCAAAACCACCAATTATAGGTTTGTTTCCTGGAAGTCGCCAAAGTACCATAAAACGCCATCTTCCTATATTGCTTGAAACTGCAAAAATATTAAAAAGGGAAATTAACGCTAGATTTGTAATGTTTTGTGTTTCAAATAAAATTAATTTTGCATTGCCTGAGTATGTAACTTTTGATGGGTCAAGAAATTTTGAAAAAAGAATTTCAGTTGATTTTGCTATTTCTCCTTCAGGCACAGTGTGTTTGGAGAATACTTTGATGGGAATACCCATGGCTATAGTTTACAAACTCTCGTATTTTGATTATTTTTTTATAAGGGCTTTGATTAAAGTAAAGTATATAGGAATGGTTAATATTTTAGTGGGAAAAAGTGTTGTTCCAGAATTTATACAATTTGACGCAAATCCTAAAAAAATAGCTCAGTTTGTACTGGAACAGTTAAAGCCTGAAAATTACCAATCAAAAGTTCAAGAACTCCTTTCTTTTAGAGAGCTTTTAGGTTCTCCCGGAGTAAACAAACGAGTTGCAGAAATCATTTTAAACAACTAATGTAGACAAATAATTTTTTAAAGCGAATAACTAGATAAGAAAGAAGACAGAAAAATAAAAGAAGTGTTTTGAGTATAAGTGTTGTGAATAAAAAAAATTACAACTACAAAAAAAGCGTTTTGTAAAAGATAAAATTATATTCGCAGTGCAACCGATTTGTTGCTTAGGTATAAAACGGAGCTGATTGAGTAAAGAAAAATATGAACTTCGTATAAAAGGATATCTTAGTTGTGGATTACATGCTTAAAAAGATTTTGAGCAAAATATCTTTCAAAGAGATGAGAGGTAAATAAAAAGGGGTATGAAGATGAAAATAGTTGAATAAATGCGAAAACTAGAGCCGCTAAGGGCTTTTTTTATTCTTAAAAACTGTAAAGATTGTATTAGCAAGAAAGAAAAATCAATTATTATTAACAATGTAAAGAATTTACAAATCAAGAGTTATAAAAAACATCAATTCTTATATACTTAAAGGTATAAATTAAACTACAACAATGACGAAAAACTGTGTGTAATAAATGGTTTAGTGTTAGTTTATTTCTTTTAAGTATACTCCCAAATAAGTACAAATATCTAATTCATGTATGAAAAAAGCTAATCCTGTAATAAATAGAATTGTTTAATATTTTTTTCGAATTTTAATAGACCGTAAAATGGTTTTATATCCCATATTGGAAAAAAGATATCTTTAAAATAATATTGATTCTAATGCTATGTGTTATACAATGTACAAAATCGTATGTTGGGTGTTCTTTACGCTATTAATAACAAAAGTATTGTTTAGATCCGCATTACGAGAACTGTTGTTGATGTTGATAAAAACCATAAGAATAAAAGATTTTAGCAGAAAAAGTGAGCGTCTTATTGGCTATAAAAAGAAAACTGAAATAAAAAATCTTCCGAAAATAGTTATATCTTTAGATGTTTCAAAAAGCATGCTTGTTCAAGATCTGAAACTAATAGACTTGAAAATACTAAAGATATGATGTTAAAGATTATTAAATAGAATTCGGAGAAAAAAATAGGTATTATTGTCTTTGCAAGTAGTGCCATGTTGTAATGCCCTATGACTCTTCAGACTATAAAAATATTTTTACGAAGTGTTGTTAAACTAGCAGTTTTCCTATATATAGTGGTGCTCAAAATAAGCGATTTATTACATTGGCTTCAAAAGTTGTAGAAAAAGAATTTTCTGATGGAAAGGTTGTGATTTTAATAAGCGATTGAGAGGATCATGATTCAAAAATCAAAGAAGTTACAAAGAAAGCTAAAAATCAGATTGAAAATTATTACTATTGGTATTGGTGTGTCTAAAGATATTTCAGATAATTATTAAATGTGACAAGAGATTCAGAAAAAAATAAAAATAAGATTAGCGAAAGATAACAAATAGACAGATTTCAGACATTTTATTTGTTGTTTTGTTGTTGCTGTTTATAGAATTATTATTTCCTGTAAAAATATTAAAGAAATGAAAATTAAAGTTATAAAAATTTTATAATAAAGGTGGTATTATACTGAAAATATGGTTGTTATATTGGGTATGAGATTTTTAATGATAATGTTTAAAAACTGATGTTTTATTTTACGTTGTTTTAGCAAAATTTTGAATGAAAGATGCTAAAACATGATATTATTTAAAAATGCTTTCAAACGATGATGTTACAAGTTGTTTTTAAGTAAAACCTAGGACAATAGAGAAAATGAAATTGTAATAGAAGGTTTAAAAAAGTGGTATTTTTAGACGTTTCTAGTAAAGATATATTGTTGTACCGAAACGATTACCTGTACAGGTATGTTTAATATTTTTGTTGTTGGAAAAAATACTATAGTGACAAATTGTCAAAGAAATTTGCTGATAAATAAAATAAATTAAGTCTTCATTTTAACATGTTTGATTTACGTATAGTTTTGGGGATAGTGTGAATAAAAGATATTAAAACTTTGTTTGAATTTGTATTCGAATTTTACTGTGACTAAATTTGGCTCTAAAGCAGTTAAAACTTATATTTAAAAACGCAAATCATTTATTGAAAAATAAAAATCAGTGTCTATAAGATGTTTTTAAAAAAGGATTTTATAAAAATTATTTATAGGTGAAGATGAAATTTGTATTAAACCTTATTGACGAAAACGTTGTTGAAATAACAAAAGACATAAGCACTTATGGATTTGGACAATGTTAACTTTGATGTAAGTAAAACAAAAAAACTTGTAAAAAAGTATATGAATTTTAATTAAGACAATTAGTTTATTTTGTATTTGCAGAAAATTATGCAGATGTTGCCAAAACTGTTTTATCTTTATGTGCGAAATTCTTAAACCATATGATTCTGTGGCTTTAAAGTATTCAAAAAATTTACAAAAAGTCAGCAACTTTTTAAAAAGCAATTTTTGCATTCAAGCTGTTTTATATCATAAAAAATTGAAAGAATAATAAATAATAAGTAGCTATAAAGTGTTACTAAGGAGACATATTGCAAAAAAATGTTAAAAAAGTAATAATAGTTGGGTGTGTGGGAAGTTTCATATAATTAGTTTATAGGGGGGGGTGTTATGGAAAAGTGGAAGTGTTCTATATGTGGAGATATTTATGATTCTGTGGTAGGTGATCCTGGCAAAGGAATTGCCCCAGGAACGCTTTTTGAACAGTTGCCTAAAGATTGGACGTGTCCTGTTTGTGGTCAGTCGAAATCTGTTTTTGAAAGAGAATAACGAACAGGATGGGTTTTTAATTGAAGCAAATATATTTGGACAATCAGTCCAACACAAAACTTGATGAGAGAGTTTTTAGCGTTATGAGGCCGTTTTTTCTTGAGTATTATGGTAATCCTCAAAGTATTTATTCTTTGGGTTGCGTATCTAAAAACGCTCTTGAAATTGCAAGAAAGCAGGTCGCAAGTTACATACATGCTAATGCCAGCGAGATTATTTTTACTTCTTGTGGCACCGAATCTAATAATTTGGCTGTAAAAGGCATTTGCGAAGCACTGAAGTCTAAAGGCAATCATATTGTTGTGTCTGCTATAGAACATTTTTCTGTTTTAAATGTCGTAAAAAAACTTCAAAAAGACGGTTTTGAAGTAACTTATGTATCTGTTGACGGGAAAGGAAATGTAAGTGAAACTGAGCTTTTAAGAGCCTTGCGTAAAAATACGATTTTAGTCTCAATACAGCATTCTAATGCCGAAATTGGTACTATACAAGATATAAAAAAATTAGTTTCAGCTGTTAAAAATAGTAAAGTTAATGATTTTGTTGTTTTCCATACTGATGCAGTAAGCTCAGGTGGCATGATGTCTATGGATGTAAAAAAATTAGGTGTTGATGCTTTGACTCTATCGTCTTCAGTGATGTATGGACCCAAAGGAGCTGCGGCCCTCTATTTAAAAAAAGAGATATGTATTGTTTCTCAAATGGACGGTGGGGCGCAGGAATGTTCTAAACGTGGAGGGACTGAAAACATTCCTGCTATTGTTGGGTTTGGAAAAGCCTGCGAAATAGCTAAGGAAGAAACTATAGTTAACAATAGGAAAGTTAAGAAATTAAGAGATAAGCTTATAGAAGAACTTCCAAAGAGAATAGAATATGTTTATTTGAATGGATCTTTAGAGAACCGTCTTGTAGGGAACGTGAACTTTTCAATTGAATTTGTTGAGGGCGAAGCTTTGTTTTTGCTTTTAGATGCTAATGGTATTATGGCGGCAAGTGGTTCTGCGTGTGCAAGTAAAAATCTTAAAATGTCGCATGTTTTAGATGCTATGAAGGTTAATGTTGTTGTTGGACAAGGTTCAATTTTATTTACTTTGTCAAAATATAATACAGAAGAAGAGATAAACTATGTTCTTGATGAGTTCCCTAAGATTGTTAAAAAACTTAGAGAAATGTCACCTCTGTATTCTTATTTTATTAAAACTGGAAAAAGAAAACTCTCTGCGTCGTAGCGCAATACAGATTTTGATGATTGTAATCACTATTACTGCGATATAGAATAAGAGGTATATGATTCTTTTGGTTGTTTAATTATGATAACATTTATAAAGATAGCTTTATGTGTTGCAATGGTTTTGCGATAGAGAAAGTTAGAAGTATTTGGGAGGGCCAGAGTATGGCGTTTTATTCCGAAAAAGTTATGGATCATTTTGCAAATCCAAGAAATATAGGAGAAATAAAAGATGCTGATGGTATTGGGGAGGTCGGCAACCCTGTGTGTGGTGACATGATGACTTTTTACATAAAAGTTAAAGATAATAAAATAGAAGATGTAAAGTTTAAAACTTTTGGTTGTGGTGCAGCAATAGCAGTTTCTTCTATGATTTCGGAAATGGCTTTAGGCAAAACAGTTGATAAAGTTTTAAAGATTACAAACAATGATGTGGCTAAAGCCTTAGGAGGACTTCCTCCAAATAAACTACATTGTTCTAATCTTGGTGCTGATGCTTTGCATAAAGCAATACAAGATTATAAAAACAAGAAAAATAATATATTTTAAAAGGCATAAAATGTTTAACTGCAATTTTCACTCTCACTCCAGTGATTGTTCTCACGTATCTATTGCGAAAACGAATAAAAAAACTGTTGCATGAGTCGATATTTTGTAAATCATATGGGGATGGGATTAAAGACCTAAAAACATTAAAATTTATCTGGTGTGTCAAAATGAACACTCTTTAGAATACTAAAAATATCTGTCTGTTTCGTAATAAGCAAAGAAATGAAATAATATTTTATAGTTTATAAATTGTTAAAGTGTTTACTTTTTATGAAATTAGAGTATAAAAAGGAGTTTTTATGGTTGCAAAAATAATAAAAGATGATGTGTATGCTGTTGGAATTGTTGATTGGAACGAAAGACATTTTCATGGACATGCCTACGTGACAAAAAGAGGTGTCACGTATAATTCTTACTTAGTTATTGATGAAAAAATTACTTTAATTGATACTGTTCGCAAAGATTTTGAAAAAGAACTTTTAGAAAACATTAGAAACATAGTAGATCCGTCTAAAATAGATATAATCGTTATCAACCATATTGAACCAGATCATTCGGGAGCATTTCCGGAAGTTTTAAAAGCGTGTCCTAAAGCTAAAGTTTATGGAACTGAAAAAGCAAGAGATGGATTTTTAAAGTATTACGGCGTATGTGGAAATTGGACTACTGTGAAATCAGGTCAAAGTTTGAAGATTGGGAAAAGAACTTTGGAATTTATAGATGTTCCTATGATACATTGGCCTGATAGCATGTTTACATATTGCGTATCTGATAAAATCTTGTTTTCAAATGATGGATTTGGGCAGCATTATGCGACTAACAAACTTTTTGATGATGAGGTTAATTTTGATATCTTAATGGAAGAAGCTCAAAAATATTATGCTAATATTCTTTGGCCATTTAATATGCTTGTTGCTTCTAAACTTGCCGCTATAAGTAAACTAAACCTTGCCATTGATTTTATTGCTCCAAGTCATGGGCTTGTTTGGCGTAAACATATTCCTGATATTATGGAAAAATATCTTTACTGGTCTGCTCATAAATGTAAAAAAAGAGTTGCGGTTGTTTATGAAACAATGTGGAATTCTACTGAAAAGATGGCGCAAAAAATTGTTGAAGGTATAACTTCAGAAGGTGTTGAAGTTGTTTTGTTTGACGTTACAAAAAATGATAGAACAGACATTGCTTCCTATATGCTGGATGCTAAAGGCTGGATTTTTGGCTCTTCAACTCACAATGGAGAAATGCTTTCAGTAATTGCAGGATTTTTGCATTTTTTAAGAGGCTCTAGAGCTAGAGGGCGTAAATCTTTTGCTTTTGGTTCTTATGGCTGGAGCGGTGAGGCAGTAAAGGATATAGAAGATACTATTTCTAATATTACGACTTTTGATTTCTCTTTTAGAGTTATTTTTAATCCTACAAAAGAAGAGTTAAACAAGTGTTTTGAAGCAGGTAAATCTTTTGCTTTAAAAATAAAAAATGAAAAATAGTCATTTATAAAAAGAGGATTATAGAAGTTTGTGATAATGCAAAGAAATGTGTTTGTGGGACGTGTGACGTTAGATTGTAGATAAAACATGAGTTGTCGCAAGTGGTTTATTATATCATGATAAGAACGATCTGAAGAAAAGTAAAAGAAGGTGTGTAAAAGTCCAGATTTTAAAGTTGCTTTTTGGGAAAATTTGAAAAAGAAGAAAATACTTCTCTCCACTGAGTGTAGAATGGTTTGTTTGCATTGTAGCATTATGTGAATAGATAGAAGAATTCTACACACTTATAACTAACCTTAGCATTGGTCTGGACATCATAGTAAATTTATATTATATGTTATGTTGACGTTTATAGAGATATATGATAAAAATTTAGTAATAGAAATATGTAGCCGTGTACATTGGGGCAAATGGTATAAATGAAGTTGAAATAAAATAATTATAAAAAAGTAATAGGAGGATGAAAAGTTATGGGAAAGTCAGTAAAAGGGACAAAAACAGAAAAACATTTGTTAGAGTCATTTGTTGGGGAGTCGCAGGCAAGAATGAGATATACGTATTTTGCGTCAAAAGCGAAAAAAGATGGGTTTGAGCAAATAGCGGCTATTTTCACAGAAACAGCGGATAACGAAAAAGAACATGCTAAAAGATTTTTTAAGTTTTTGGAGGGAGGAACTCTTGAAATAACGGGAACTTTTCCTGCCGGAATAATAAGCGGTACTGTGGAAAATTTGAGACTTGCAGCTGCAGGTGAGAATGAGGAATATACAAAATTTTATCCAACAGCGGCAAAAATTGCGGAGGAAGAGAAATTTTCAGAAGTAGCGGAATGTTTTAGGAAGATTTGTACGATAGAACAGCATCATGAGTCAAGATATTTGAAGCTTCTTGATAATCTTGAGAATGAGAAAGTTTTCAAAAAAGACATGTCAATAAGGTGGAAATGTCGTAACTGCGGTTATGTTTATGAAAATAAAGAAGCGTTGG
>JAISWG010000001.1 GCA_031271205.1 Endomicrobium sp. | reverse complement strand
TTTTTCTACGATTAAGTACAAAAACAAACTATTTTCTTAAAAGAAGAATTTTGAAATCTGATTGAATATTTTGAAATGGAAGAAAATGACAATGAAACATATATTTTAAACTCTAAAGAAATGAATTCAATATTGACGAATATAACAGTTGACAACTTACCAGAATTTTTAAGTATTGATGCTACGCCATGGTCAATATTTGGTGTTTTCAAAATATTTGAGCAAATTCTAAAACCGATATAAATGTAATTCTTAACAAAGTACACCCATTCTATACTATATAAAACATATACTGACAAAATGACATTTAATTTAGACACAGAGCGTGATAAAGAAAATAATTTAGTATTATTCTCATAAATTTATGGGAGATACTTGAAATAAAATAAATTTTAGATTATTTCCTTCTAAACTGCTCATACCGAAGCGTTTTTGTTGTTATTCCGGATACATTTGCAGGACCAAAATACTGGATAGGTCCTGGAAATACATAGCTCTCAGATATTGCCCATTTATCTCTCATCTTTACAAATTCTTTAAACGGTTTACCATGCAAATCAATTAATGCCTTCTGTATAACAGGTTTATCTTTACCATTTCTTCTTTCAACATTCATCATCATAGTTATAGGAATACCACCACATTTCCATTGCTTAGGAGCTTTTAAAAGATTTCCTACAAAGGACATGTACCCTGTAAAACCATTAAGAATAAGAGCTACTGCATTATACCCCAAAGCATATGTATAACTTGCATCAAAATTTGAAGGAAATCCACAGCGCCCTTCATATCCAAAGAAATGCGCGACACTTGAAAATTTGCCTTTATATTTATCCTTCTTTTTTAGTTCTATAAGTTTCTTCTGAATCATTTCGATCAGAATTTTTTCTGTTTCAATCATAGATACAGCAACATTTCCGTGAGGATCTCTATCTGACATAAGCTGATAAGCTATACCTACCGGCAAAGAGTGCATTAAATCTAAAAGCTTGTTTGAAAGCTTGCTGCATACAAAATTATTCTTTTCTTCAGTACTTAGAAACCCTGCTGTAAACTTATTAGCATTATCTGCTAAAATATTATTTAGTGCAGCAATTAGCTCTTTCATATCAGGTATAAATTCTATAAGTCCTTCCGGCACCAAACATACCCCAAAATTTTTACCATCATGTGAACGCTTAATTATAACTTCAACAATACTGTCAACAACTTTTGAAAGCGTCATTTTCTTATCTAAAATTTCTTCACCAATCAAGACAATATTAGGTTGTGTCTTAAAACCCACTTCTAAAGTTATATGAGAAGCGCTTCTGCCCATTAAGCGGACAAAATGCCAATATTTCTGTGCTGAAATTGTGTCCCTGCATATATTTCCCACAAGTTCAGCATAAATTTTTGTTGCAGTATCAAAACCAAATGATGTTTCTATATATTTATTTTTCAAATCACCATCAATTGTTTTAGGAACTCCTATTATACATTTGTTCGCATTTTCCTGTTTTAAATACTCAGCAATCATAGCAGTGTTTGTATTAGAATCGTCCCCTCCAATAATTACTAAAGCATCTACATTACATATGTCCAAACTATCTTTTGTTAAACAAAACTGTTCAACAGACTCAATCTTTGTTCTCCCAGATTGTATATAGTCAAAACCGCCGGTATTTCTATACTGGGCAAGAATTTTTTCGTCAATTTTTTTAAAACTCTTTTTTAAAATTCCAGAAGGTCCACCAAGATACCCTATTAACCTATTTTTTCTATTTGCCTGCTTAAGACCATCAAAAAGACCTGCTATAACGTTGTGTCCTCCTGGGGCCTGCCCACCCGAAAGAACAACTGCAACATTTATTATTTTCTTTTTAGTAGCAGGATTTATGCCTTTTTTAAATTTTACTATCGGCAAACCATAAGTATTTTTGAAATGTTCTCTTATTTTGACTTGATCAGCAACTGACTGTGTTGGTTTTCTTTTTACAGCTTTTACAAAAGCCACTCCTTTTTTTAATACTTCTGGGAGTTCAGGTTTAAATCTTAATCTCTCGCGTTGAAGTTCTGAAATACACGATATTTTATGTGACATATTTTCATTCCTCTTAGTCTTTTAGACTTTATATTATTTATACTGCGACTGCAAAACCTTTAAAATTATATCATCACAGGTAATATCTGAAATTTTTTCTTTTTTTATCACTATGTGTTTTTTCAAAGGCATAGGTCCTACTTGACTAGGATCTGTATAACCAAACACCGCTATGCATTTTGTTCCTACTGCTGCGGCTAAATGCATAGCCCCTGAATCTATGCCTACAAACAATTCGCACTTTTTTAGAAAAGCCGCACTATCTAAAATACCATTTTCAGCAACAAACACCTTAGGAGCTATTTTACATTTTTTAGCTGTACTATTCAAAACTTCTTTTTCCCACGGAGCACCTGAAAGAACGCAGTTAAAACCTTTTTCAGATAAAACATTTATAACTTCAATCCATTTATACTCTTCTAAATATTTGTAATGTCGCCTTTTACTCGCACCTATTGAAATCGCGATTATCCTTAACGCAGCAAGATTATTATCATCAAGCCATTTTTTTACATTCTCTATATTTTCTTCAGGAATATTTATTATCCCCGCATAATCTTGCTGTATTGATTTAAGACCTGTTGCAAAAGCCAACTCTCTATTGTTAAACAATGATGGAACACCAACTCTTTTGGTTTTCTTTGTAAGCAAAAAACTCAAAGATGCTGTATTAAAACCAATCCTTATTTTTATCCCAGACAAGTACGCATAAACCAAAGAACTCGGAGACTCGGAGAAAAGTATCGCTTTGCTGATTTTTTCTTTTTTAAAAAACTTTACGATATTTCTATCTTTTGACATTGCTCCATCTACAAGTTTAGAAACTGTAAGAAGAGGTGCCAATGATGCTCTAACAACAGAAAATATTTTGGCATTAAGTTCTTGTTTGGCAGCTTTAAGAACAGGAAGAGAAAACAAAAGGTCTCCTAGTTGATTCATATGAAAAAAAACTATTTTATCCATTTTTCTATTTCCAAGAAAACAGTTTCAGGTTTTATAGCATTCATATCATCTTTGTTTTCTTTATTTATAAGTAAAGAAAATCTGCCTAAGCAAGGGGCAGTTTCATTTATATAGGATTGTCCGAATATAAATATTGATGGAACATTTAATACGGTCGACAAATGCATAGGACCTGTATCGCCTCCAACAACCACTTTGCTTTTTAATAATATATCTGCAAGCTCTTCTATTGAAGTCTTACCGCACAAATCTATGACATCACTTGACTGTATTTCACCGAAATTTAATTTTGTTCCTAATACAACTATTTGCATATAAGCAAAGTTATTTTTAATTAAGACTATTAGCTTATGATAATTATCAATACTCCAATTTTTCCCTTTTCCTCTTGCAAATGGAACAAATGCAATAAAATCTCTTAAGACTCCATTCTTGTTTAAAACATTACCAGCATTTACATTTATATTTATGTTTACTTTGGGTTGAAAAAATTTCCCTGTCAGGAAATGAATAGTCTCAAGATTTCTTAATGTGGCATTTATATTAACTTTTTCTGGATAAACTTCTTTGATTAAAATGTTACTGCACTCCTTCATGCCAGGAACACCAATTTTAATTTTAGCTTTGGAAAGTTTTGCTAGAAACGCACTTCTTAGAAGACCCTGCAAGTCTATTATTATATCATAGTTCGTACGTCTTACAGATTTTAAAACATTGAAAAAACCTTTAATGCCTCGACATCTATCCCAACTTATGACTTCGTCAATATCAGAACACAGCCTGGGTACAGATTTCCAATTTTTAAAAACAACCCAACTTATATTGCTTCCGGGATATGCTTGTTTTAAAGCATTCGCACATGGCAAAGCCTGAATAATATCACCGAAAGAACTTGGTTTGATTATTAAAATTTTCATTTAAATAAAAATTTCTCTTTTATTTCTTTAAAAACATTGTCAATCGTTACGGCTTGCATACATTTGGGATTTATACAATTTCTGTTTCTACAAGGCTGACATTCCATTTTATGCTGTATAATTTTTGTATTACCATTATACGGTCCTGTGCGTTTCGCGTCAGTAGGTCCGAGTATAGCTACAGACTGAACATTTAATGCCGTAGCTATATGCATAGGGCCTGCTTCATTACCAACAAAAACTTTACATATTTGCAAAAAAGCACATAACTCTTTTAAAGTAAACCTTCCAGTCATATCTATTATATGTATACCAGATTCATAAATTATTTCTTCATTAAGTCCTTGTTCACTACTTCCACCTTCTTTACCTCCAATAAGAATAATATCAACCTCCAACTCAACCTTCAATTTCTTGGCCAAAGCTGCATATTTAGAAGTCCCCCATCTTCTGGAAAGCCAACCTCCTCCAGCATGTATACCTATTATTTTTCCTAAATTTACATTTTCTTTCAATAATTTATTTCTGACACTTTTAAAACTTTCTTCAGGTACATATATAGGATAATTAATTTCATCTGAGCAGTCTAAATATTTCGCAACTTTAAGATGACGTTCCACACAATGACAATCATCATTAGATTTAATTTCTTTTGAAAACAGCCAAGAAAATTCCCTCATACCATTAGTGGAGGATGAGCCCAATTTAAACTTTGCTCCTGCAAGCTTTACAAGCATCGAAGACTTTGCAAGCCCATGCAAATCTATACTTAAATCAAACTTTTGTTTTCTTAAACTTTTCATCAGATTTGTATAATATTTAATAGATTTTTGTTTTCTGTTCCAAATAAAAATCTTTTCAATAAGAAGGTTACCATCTAAAATTTCATGACATCTTTCATCAACTATCCAACTGATCCTTGCATGTCGATATCTTTGTTTGATAGCTGCAAGTGTTGGAAGCGAAAAAATAATATCACCAACTCTGCTTGGTTGAACTATCAAAATTTTTGGAGCAGGATGATATTTTAAATATTTTGACATATCTTTGCCCCAGTAATATTTGTCTGTGAACTCGCTTAATTTGTTCAGTTTTTGTTCAACTAAAATTCTTTTTTCTTCAATTTTATCTTCTTTATTTATATAAATTGGTTCTCCATAAATTTGGATAGTTTTTGAAAATGGAAGAGGAACTATGGTCTTGTCCCAAGTATTTCTCAAAATAATTTTATTCTTTGGAGAACAATTTATTGGAATTATAGGCATACTTGTTTTTTGAGCTACATATATAACACCAGATTTTAGTTGTCGGCAAGGACCTTTTGGGCCATCTGCGGCGAAAGCTAAAGAATACCCTTTGCGAGCATATCTTATAATTTCAGTCAACGCTCTTTCTCCGCCTCTTGTAGAAGAACCTCTGACAGTTAAATATCCAAAACTTTGTAAAACCTGCGACAAAAGTTCTCCATCTTTTGATAAACTTACCATGATAACTATATTTTTTTTTTGATTTGACATCAACATAGAAAACTCATTTCCATGCCAAAAAGGGTATATTGACGGTTTGGGGTAATGAAAAATATCGTTTAATGATTTCTTTCTTAAAGTTTTATCTATTATGTAACATATAAATATTATCATCTTAAGCAAAACCTTATTGTACATCTAAAATCTCTTTTAGTTTCGCTAATGTAAAAGATATTGCACCCTTTTGATCATATACAGTTTTAAAAGCATTATCTCCTATGCATTTGAGAAAAGAACTATTTGTCATAAATTTTTTTATCTTATTTGCCAAATCACTTGAATTTTTAACAATAAAAGCTCCATTATTTTTCACAAGACTCCTCGCTTCAGTTTTAAAATTATCCATATATTCACCAAACAAGACAGGTTTGCCATACGCCGCAGGTTCTATAGGGTTTTGCCCACCCTTGTCTACTAGAGACCCACCAACATAACACACGTCAGAAATTGAATATATATTTTGAAGTTTGCCAAAAATGTCAACCAAAACAAAATTTCCAATAAAATCATTTTCAGAGAATAAAGAATATTTTAATCTTTTATCTTCAAGAAGCTTTGCAACTTCTGGAATTCTGGCAATATGCCTTGGCGCTAGAAATATTTTAAATTTTCTACCGATTTTTATATATGCATCGGCAATAACAGCTTCTTCGTTTTCCCTTGTACTGCCTGCAGTAAAAACAAAATCTGTTTCTTTGAGCAAAAACTTTTTTCTTTTGACACCTGACGTAAAGTTTCTATCATATTTTATATTACCTGAAACAAAAATAACACTTTTCTCTCCTGCCAAGTATTTAAACCTGTCAGCGTCTTCCTCGCTTCTTGCAATAATAACATTTATTAGACCCACAAATTTTCCCCAGAAAAATCTCAAACATTTATAACTATCAAACGATTTTTCCGATATTCTGCCGTTAATAGTTATGATTGCTATATTGCGCCTTGCAGCCGTATAAAGCATAGAGACCCAAAATTCAGTTTCAACAAGAACAAACAAATTAGGTTTGATAATGTCAAATGCTCTTTTTGTTATCAGATAAATGTCTAAAGGAAGTAAAGCCAAAAAATCAACTTTTTGTAATTTTGCAGCGTACTCTCTACCGCTCTTTGTAAGCGTCGTTAAAACTATGAAGAAATTTTCTCTTAGATTGTCCAAGATAGGCTCTACAGCACGAACTTCGCCAAGGGAAGCACAGTGTATCCAAACAGTTTTCTTTTTTTTTAAATCCAAATTGGAACAATTGTAGTAAGCAAATCGTTCAGATATTTTATAAAACAATTCTTTTCTATATTTTTTGCTAAACAGAAACAATATTACAACGATCAAAGGTAAAACAAAAATAATAACAGCGTTATATAAAATCAAATAAATTTTTGACATAACATTATTTTACCAAGTATTATTAAGTTACATTAAATAGAAGTATGACGACAACTGCAAATAGTACAATTACTTCTTGGTTTTTTTCTTTTTGATGGAACCCAGTAAAACAAGCCCGCAAACGAGTATTTTGGATAAATGGTGCCTACTTCTCCTACACTTATCCCTATTTTATCAATTGAAATAACCTTACATATCTCTTTATAATATTTATTTCCGATATCAATAACCTTTGTTACTTCACAATTTTCGTATTGAGCTTCATTAGAGATAATTCTTTGCATAAAATTCTTGGATTGTTTTAAAGCGGCAGCAATTATGACAGACACAATTTTACCTGTATGTTCACCAAACGCACTCTCGTTTTTTTTATATTCTTCTTCAAGAGCACTACCTATTGTTACAAAAAAAACGCTTTTTGCGAACCATTTTTGAGGAATGTCTTTTTCACAAACAAAAGAAAGAGATTCTTTTAAAAATGTATCATAAACAACTGACGGTGATAAAAACCTAGTATAAAAACAACCACAACGCTGAATAGTCTCTTCTAATTCAACCGACATATCAACAGTACTTATAAGTTTTCTTACAGAGCGCAAAATATCTTTCGCACGCAGATTCACTTTAAAATTTTTTATTTTACGCATTATTTTAAACTTATATGACCTTCTTTATTGCAACTTTTCAGCCTATTTTTTTTTCTTAGCTCCCACTCATATACTATAAACGTACAAATAAACAGTGTAGAAAATACTCCAAGAATAGTACCTATAAGCATTATGTAAGAAAACGTGCGCATTGCTTCTCCTCCAAATAAAAACAATGAAGCTGATACTACAAATACCGTCAAAGAAGTGACTACAGTTCTTGCAAAAACTTCATTTATACTTCTATTTATAACTTTCCCAAAATTTTCTTTTTCTAAAAATCTTAGATTCTCTTTTATTCTGTCAAATAGAACAATCGTATCGTTTATAGAATAACCTGCCACAGTAAGAAGCGCAGCAATAACTGTTACGTTAACTTCTTTGTTTGCAAGAATTACAAAACCAAGAGAGATTACTACATCGTGAATTATCCCCAAAACAGAAGCTACACCCCATAACCCAGACTTAAATCTGAACGCCACATAAACAATCATTCCCATAAAAGCAAAGAAAAAAGCATAAAGAGCTTGTTTTGAAAGATATATTCCCACACTTGGACCAACATACTCTACCCTATCTATTGTCACTGAATTGTTAGGAAATGTCTCTTGTATATCCCACCTTATGACATTTTCAAATTCTTTTTGCGATGTTACTACATTCTTCTTAATACGAATCATTATAACATTTCCAGAACTTTGGAGTTCAAAGGAACCAATATTACTCTTCTCTAATACAGAACGAATATCTTGTAACTCAACTTTTTGCTGAAAAGACACCTGTATCAAAACGCCACCTATAAAATCTATGCCATAATTAGGACCACCTCTATAAATAAAAACAGAAACTGTTAACAAAAGCATCAAGATCGATATAAAAAAAAATTTACGGCGGTTTTTTATAAAATCTATATTTATGGATTTAAATATTTGCACCATAACCTCCGATTACATTTTTAGCTTAAGCAACAGGTTTTCTTTAAACAAAAAATCATATATAGCTTTTGTTACTGAAATCGACGTAAACATACTGACAATAAGACCTACAGAGAGAGTAACTGCAAATCCTTTTATAGAACCTGTCCCAAATTGGAACAAGAAAACCGCTGCAATAAGTGTTGTTATATTTGCATCAACAATAGTCCAGAAAACTTTTTGATATCCTACATCAACAGCTGCTCTTGCTGTTTTCCCAGCAGCAAGTTCCTCACGTATCCTTTCAAGTATCAAAACATTTGCATCAACAGCCATTGCAATTGTCAGAGCTATACCAGCAACTCCTGGAAGAGTAATTGTAAATTGGAAGTACGCCATTATAGCCAAAATTATTATTAAGTTTAAAGTCAGAGCCATGTCGGCAATAAGTCCAGAAGTGTGGTAATAAATTACCATAAAAATAAAAATTACAACAATGCCTATAAGGGCTGACATAAAACCACTTCTTATCGAATCATCACCAAGCGTAGGTCCAACGGTTCTTTCTTCTACAACTTTAACTGGAGCTGGAAGAGCACCAGCCCTAAGCACAGTCGCTAAAAGTTTTGCATCTTCCACACTAAAATTACCTTGTATGACTGCTTTTCCTCCGGATATTTTTTGATTTATGACAGGAACAGATTGAACAACCCCGTCAAGAACTATAGCCAAATTCCTCTGAATATTTCTTTCTGTAACATCTTCAAATATCCTTGCACCTTTTCTGTTAAACTCCATACTAACAACAGGCTGACTGAACCGTCCCTCAAACTCAACTTTAGCATTTGTAAGAAATGCTCCGGTTAAAACTGTTTTATCCAAAATATAATATTTTGAATCTTCTTTGTTTTCAAAAACCGAGGCACCTTGCGGCATAGCAGCCTGTATATCTGGATATGCAAAAGAATTTTTTCGATACTGGTCAGAAGTAATACCTTTGTTTCTAATTAAATCAAGAACTTTGTTAGCCTCTTGACTATTATTTATTATTCTAAACTCAAGCAAAGCCGTCTTACCTATCAAATTTTTAGCAGATTGTGGATCTTTAATTCCTGGTAGCTGAACTACTATCCATTTATCGCCTTGCCTTGTTATAAGTGGCTCCACAACTCCAAATTGATCTATTCTATTTCGCATAATTTCAATAGCTCTATCAATCACATCCTTTGTTTTTACATTCACATCTAACTGAGACGAATCCACTTCCAAAAGAAGATGAGTACCACCTTTTAAATCTAAACCTAATTTTATAACTTTACCAAGAATAGGATCCTTTTCTTTTTCAGCATGCACTCTTCTATCAGCAGACATCAAAAACCAATTTATAGATGGACATAAAGCCCAAATTGAAAAAACAAACAATGCCACAGTAACCCATAATTTCCAGTTAATTCTGCTCATTAGAGCAATTTCCTTTCATTTATTATTAACTCAAATGTACAATTTAAGAAACTTGCAGCCCTTCTGCACATAAGCATCCTAGACATAAAGATCTCAAAATATTCCATAACTTTTGATATTTGAGTATCTACAGTAAGCTGAAGCGATATGATTTTTTTTTCTTTAATTACTTTTAAAAAAGATCGTTCCACTGCAAAGTTCACTCTGTCATGTATATCGTACTTTGGTATATCGCGATTTCTAACACGGGTTTTATGCACATCTGCTTTGTCCGCAAGAATTAAAGACGCTGCTATAGGATTTACAGGATCTCCCGACCGTTCTTCGTGATTACCTATTGCTGAAATTATCAAAGCTATTTCTTCAGGAGTCATTCCCATGTCTTTCAGTAGCCTCATGGCAAGCAAAGCTGCAGACTGCCCGTGATCTTGTCTGTTTACAACATTGCCTATATCGTGGATATACCCTGCTATTCCAGCAAGCTCTTGAACTCTTTTCGGATAGTCAAGATACAATAAAACGTTTTCAGCTATAGACGCAACCAACCCAACATGTCTCACGCCATGTTCGGTATATCCAAGAGTTCCCAAGTAATCATTAGCAGACTTGACAAAAACATCAACAACAGGGTTTTTTTTTACTTTTTCAAGAGTTACACTTGAGTATTTATTTTTTTCATCCATTATTTATCCGATTTTTTAAATTACAAAACACGGCCGTTTAAAAAATAACTATTTCTTTACAATATCAGAAATCTTTGCCTGTTCTTCAACTTCTTTTGTTATAACAGTTGCTATTGACTGCCTTGCTATTTGAACATTTACACCATCTGCAATTTTTATATCGAGAACACTGTCTCTTATAGAATTAACAGTAGCATATATACCACCTGAAGTTATGACCTTATCGCCCTTTTTCAAAATGTTTAGAGACTTTTGATGTTCTTTGGCTTTCTTTTGCTGAGGTCTTATCAAAAACAAATAAAAGAACACAAAAATAAGTATAAGAGGCAAGAAATTTCCTAAAACACCTATTCCTCCTCTATCTGTTGTCTGAGCAGAAACAATTGAAGGTATAACCAAAAGCACTACTAAAATTACCGGTAAATCAATGGACTTTTTCATTCTATCTCACCTTTTTTGAATAATATTTTTCAAAAAACTTCTTTTTTGATTTAAGAAACATGTCATTTTTCAACGATTTTCTTATTTTCGCCATCAAGTCTACCATAAAATAAATATTATGTAAAGATAACAAAGTAATGTATAAAGTCTCTTGCGCTCTGACCAAATGATTAAGATATGCTTTTATATACTTAGTGCAAGTCGGACACTTGCATTCAGATCTAAAGGGCTAAAATCCTCTCTATACTTTGCATTTCGTATATTTATTTTCCCTAAACTTGTAAAGACCTGCCCATTGCGACCATTTCTTGTTGGAATAACACAATCAAACATATCAACACCTTTTTCAACACCTTCCCATAAATCTTCAGGCATTCCAACGCCCATTAAGTACCTAGCTTTATTTTCAGGTATTAAATATAGATGTTTTCTAACACAGTATACATATATTCTTTGCGCTCACCTACAGAAAGACCTCCTATGGCATAACCTACAAAATCAATATTCAACATTTCCCATGTACTTTTTATTCTTAAATCATTATAAACTGAACCCTGTATGATGCCAAACAATGCTTGTGTTTCATGCGCACTATCTTATAAAATTCAGCCTTACACCTTTTAGCCCATCTTGAGACTCAACTCCATTGAATTTTTTACATAGTTATAATCTGAAGGATAAGGAACACACTCGTCAAAACACATTATAATATCAGCACCTATATCTTTTTGAACCTGTATGGACTTTTCTGGAGAAAAAAAATGCTTAGAACCATCTATATATGATCTAAATTCAACACCTTCTCAGAAATCTTTCGCATATCACTTAGGCTAAATATTTGGAAACCACCAGAATCTGTAAGCATTGGACGATTCCAAGAGTTAAACTTTTGTATTCCACCAGCTTTTTTAATTATTTCTGTTCCTGGGCGCAAATAAAGATGATATGAATTACCTAAAATTATTTGAGATTCTGAAAACTGCAACCACTCGGTAGGAACACCTTTTACAGCCCCTTGAGTTCCTACAGGCATAAAAACAGGAGTTTCAATAACCCCCATTATAGTATAAATCTTCCCTTACATTCAGACGACTTTTTTATTAACTGATAAGACCCACATTCCATTACAAAAATTTATCCTTATTTATATACAATTCTAAATTGCACTTTAAAACATTAGCTGCCCTTTTACAATAAATCATCCTAGACATAAAAATTTCAAAATAATCCATAACAGAAACAGAACAAAATGAAGTATCTATATCTATTTTAAGCTTTATAGTTAATTTTTTCTTATTCACAACAACTTCCGCTTTACGACATGCAGCTATTACTAAAGAGTACTTGTCAATCAAAAACATATCTTTGGTTCTTATTCTTTCACAGCGAACATCTGTTTTATCACCTAGAACTAAAGCCGCCGCTATAGAAGAAACTGGATTTATATTTTTGTCTTCATGCCCACCTATAGCTGTAGCCACAGCAAAAACTTCATCACCATACAAAACTTCATCAATAACATTCAAGAACATTACTGCACTGCTCTGATCATGAGAATGTATAGATACCATGTTGCCTATATCATGTATATATGTGGCTATTTTGGCAAGTTCTTGTTCTCTTACGCTATACCCCAAACTTTTTAAAACATTTTCAGCAGTCATTGCGGAACGCAAAGCATGTCCTTGTCCATGCTCTTTATAACCCATAACGGCAAAAGCTTTATCCGTAAACTCAAGATAAGTCTGTATCTCAGGATTGTTTCTTATTTCCTCAAAAGTCAGTATCTTACTCATATAAAAGCATTATATAAAATTAGTTAAAACAAAAACTATATCAACTTGTCTGCCTTACAAAACTTTCATAATTATAATATAATTTTTAAAGTAAAATGAAATATTTTATTGTATAATTTATTCATGAAAAATAAACTCATACCTATTGATTTTCTTAAAACTCCCATGGACAATTCAGATACCATTGAAGGACTTAAAATTTTCTGGAAAAAAGTTTTACCTCTTATTTCTCAAAGAGAACAACATTTTGATAATGTATGGGAAAAAGGCAGTGAAGAAGAAATTTTTGCAGAGCTTGTATTTTGTCTTCTTACACCCCAAAGCAAAGCCATATCATGTTGGGCTGCAGTAAATGCCCTTGCTGACAAAAACATGATATTTGATTCAGATAAAAAAGATATAGCAAATACGATAAATAACGTCCGCTTTAAGCATAATAAAGCAAAATACGTAGTAGAAGCTCGCAACTTTTTTACATTAGACGGAAAAATTAAGATAAAAGAAAAACTTGCTTCATTTAATGATATTTATAAACTTAAAAAATGGCTTATTGCAAATGTGAACGGCATAGCTTATAAAGAAGCAGGACATTTTTTAAGAAATATAGGTATAGGAAAAAACCTTGCCATACTGGATAGACATATTTTAAGAAATCTTAAAGTTTACGGAGTAATAAAAAAGTTTCCTAAAAATCTTAATGTAAAAACTTACCTTAAAATAGAAAAGAAAATGCAAGATTTTGCCAAAGAAACAGGTATTCCGATATCCCATTTAGATATGCTGTTCTGGTGTAAAAACACGGGAGGAATTTTCAAATAATTTACACCATCTTAATGCAAATTAATAAATATCCTTTTATGACATATTACAATTTGTATAAGTAACAAAAAAGAGAATAAAATAAAAAGAAATTCAGAAGCATTGTCAGTAGAGATAAGCGTTTTATTTTGACCGAGAAGAACAAACCTCTAATAATTTTGACAAGTTAAACGTGTGAAAAGAAAGCTTAAATCTAGACTATTATTCTATCTAAAGGTAAAAATAGGAGTAGAAGTGATGATCACTAAGTTGAAACCCATACTTATCTCTTCACTTAAATATTGAACATTTGGTTAAACACTAAACATTCTATCAAGTTTAAATTTCGTAAAAGTGTAGTTTAGATTACAGATGTATCTTACCAGTAAAAAGTTGATAAAAAAGATTCTGATATTTACTTGATAAACTACAATTGATTATTTAATGGCATAAAACGGTGTGAAAAGATAGGCCATTGCTATGTGTGCTGCTTATTAACTAACAAAAAAATACAAAATTATAGATATTTGCTTATAAAACTATCAAAAATGAAGATTAAAAATAAAAAATGAGATGAAAAAGAAATAAAAGAAACTCAGTAAACAATTAATAATTTATCTGCCAAGTTAATTTATAAATTAGTTCAATCCTGGAAACTTTATTCCACCCATAAGTTTTTTAGATTCTTCAGCCATGATAGTCTGAGACCTCTTTATAGCTTCCCCAAAAGCTGCAAGCACAATCTTTTCAATTTTTTCTTTTTCATTTTTAAGCAAATCTTCAGGAATACTTAAACTCAAAAACTCATTTTTAGCATTTGCTTTTATTTTAATGCCTTTATATTCAATATCAATAATATATGCTTTTAATTTTTTATCTATTTCGCTAAGTTTGCTTCTCATAGACATAGCTTCTTTTGCCATTTTAAATAATTCCATCTTAAATCTCCTTTCTATTTTTTTTGACAATTCTTTATTCATTATTATCAAAAATCTTGCACAAACTGATAACTGTCCAATATTCTATCGAGAATCGAATTAAAAAGTTTTAAAATTCCTTATAAAGAAAACACACTTCGAATACATCGCAGATCACTAATATATCAATAGCACACACATTGCTAACTTTATTACTTTGCTCCATTTTTTGCTTGTCTTTGCCCGTTATGAGGGTTATTATAGCATAAATAAACGAAAATTATATCTAATGAAAGCAAAAAACCACTCTACAATCGTCTTATTATTATATTATACCACAACCAATAATGTTTTTTTTGCATTAATCAACACAACTAGCTAATATCAAAGGCAAAAGCATATAAAAAAACATTTTTCATTTTAAAACCTTTATATAATTGATAATCTTTATATATATATATATATATATCTGCCAAACCTTATAATAAAAAATTTGACAAAACATTTTGCAGTTAGATCAATATTTTGAGAGCTCGCAAGAAAAATTATAGCTTATTTGATATATGATTTTGTTTAGGATTAATATCTTTTACCGTCAAACCAATGTGTGTATGATTTGAAATATTTAAATCGCCAGTGATCTCTCTATAGTTGAAATCTAATGAAAAAATCATTAGCTTTCATAGAATAATCCTTAAAATGCAGATTCTCTACATTGTTATAAACAAGTCAAACACCAACAACTATTTGCTCTTGATGTACTTAGCTAATAAAATACTACTTTTTACAGTTTACAAGACACTCTTGGATATAACTCTTTCCACAATCTTGAAAAAAACCTTGCAATATTTTTCTAAAAACATATTGCTGTATATCATTAGATTTTTAAAGTACAAAATTCTTAGAATACACATTTGGAGTTAAGCCTGAAAATGTAGTGAAAATATAGAATTATAAAACAACAAGAAACATCTTTGAATTATGTCCAAATTAAGCCTCATGTTTTCATCAATGTCCCTGATATTATCTTTTGCAATCCAATTTTAGTATTAACTATAAGCCTTCCATCTTCATCTATGCCCAAGTTTACTCCTGACACAATATTATTATAGCCATCATCAATAATAATATTTTCATTCTTATAGGCAATATTTCGATTATACTCCTCTACAAACATTTCAAATCCGGTATTACAAAAATTATTATATATCTCTTCAATTTTAGCTAAAAGTTCTGCAAAAAATTCGGTTCTATCCACTTCTTTTCCTAAAACTTCCTTAAGAGAAATAAAAACATCAGCAAACTTTTTGGGAAGCTTATTGTTAATATTTATGCCTATGCCAACAACAATCCAGTTTATTCTATCTTGTTTTGCAGACATTTCTACTAGTATTCCTGCAATTTTTCTACCGTTTACAAAGGTATCGTTGGGCCATTTTATTTTCGAATCAACTTTATATTTTTTAAGAGTTCTTTTTAAAGCTATACCTAAAACCAGCGTTAACTTAGATACTTCATCAGGATGTATTAAAGGCTTTAACAACATTGAAAACCAAAGCCCTCCCACATTAGAGCTCCACGTTTTTTTTGTTCGCCCGTAACCGTTTGTCTGTTTTTCAGCAACTATAATAAAGCCCTCTTCAAAATTCTTCTCAGCAAGTTTTTTTACCGTGGTTTGCGTTGATGGCAACTGCTTATAGTATTTTATTATCTTGCAAATTTTAAAAGGCTTTTTTAATTTACTTTTTATTTCATGTTCGTTGAAATTCTTATTTTTGATAAAACGCATCTCCTTTGGACTATGATTTTTATTTTATACCATATTTGTTTAAAGTGTTGATTTGTTTGTGTATCGCAGTTCTTGAAATTCCTAAAATTTTCAAGATGACGCTTACCCATAAGATGTTCTTTAAATTTAAAAATTTCAAGAACATTTATATATCACAATTTATAGTCACTTCTAAACTTACGTCCAAAACAGGAGCAGAATGAGTAATCATTCCTATAGAAATTCTATCTATATCAAGTTTTGCAAATTCTTTTATGGCTTGAAAATCCACATTTCCTGAAATTTCTATTTCAGGTTTATAATCTTTTGTTGAATTTTTCCTTATAACATCAATCATTTCACCTGCAGTTTTAGGAGTAGTATTATCTAACATTATAATATCCGCTTTTGCCACCAAAGCATTTTTAACTTCGCACAAGCTTTCACATTCAACTTCAACTTTAATATCTTTGTATTTTTTTTTAAAATTAGATATTGCGGAAGTCAAATCTTTTATAAGTTTTAGATGGTTGTCTTTTATAAGAACCATATCAGAAAGACCTATCCTATGATTTGTTCCACCGCCACATCTTACGGCATATTTGGCAAACTCTCTATATCCGGGCAAAATCTTTCTTGTATCGTAAATTTTTATTTTATTATTATCTACAGCTTTTACAAAAACATTTGTAAATGTTGCAATTCCTGACATATATTGCAGAAAATTGAGAGCAGTTCTTTCTCCTAATAAAATCGTCCTTGCAAAACCAGTTATTTCAAGAATTTTATTGCCTTTTTTAAGAAAATCACCATCTTTCTTTTCTATTGTGACTTTGCATCTATCATCAAGCGTTTTAAATACTTCAATAAAAACATCAACACCTGCAAGAACTCCATCTTTATTTGCTACAAGAACAGCTTTTGCTTTTTTATCCTCAGGAACAAATTCTTTTGAAGTAATATCATTGAAAGCTCCGTCTTCTTTCAATGCTAAATCTATAAGAGTATCTATTGTATTCATGGTTTGTATATTTAAAAATTTTTAATTTTCTCTCAAAAAAACATCTTTTCAAGCTCTTCCATTCAATCATTCTTATAACCCTTTCAACACTGTTGCATAGCACTCCATTCTATCAAGTATTGCTTTTATGAAACAATATTTATGTTACTATTTAATTTGGGAATATAAATTTATCATTTCTATGGCACTTACTGCAGCATCTGCTCCTTTATTCCCTGCTTTGGTTCCAGCCCTTTCTATAGCCTGCTCTATAGACTCTGTGGTCAGAATCCCAAAAACTACGGGAATACTTCCGCTAAGTCCAATCGAAGCCACTCCTTTTGATACTTCTGCAGCAACATAGTCAAAATGCGGAGTTGCTCCTCTTATTACACAGCCTAAACAAATTATACCGTCAACTTTTTTGCTATCGGCTATTTTTTTTGCAATTGCTGGAACTTCAAAAGCTCCGGGAACCCAATAAAGCGAAATATCTTCATCACAAGCTCCGTGCCTTTTAAGCATATCTTGTGCACCTGATATAAGTTTCCCAGTAATAAATTCATTAAATCGTGACGACACTATTGCAAATTTTTTTCCATCAGCTTTTAATTGTCCGCTTATAACTTTCATTTATACCTCCTATAACTAAACTATTTTTAAGATGTGTCCCATCTTTTCTTTCTTTGTTTTTAAATATCTTTTATTAGATTTTGTTGGATTAATTTCAACAGAAATTCTTTTTGTTACATTCAACCCATATCCTTCAAGCTCAACAATTTTTTTAGGATTATTGGTCATAAGGTTAACGCTTTTTATTCCAAGATCAAACAATATCTGAGCACAAATACCATAATCTCTTAAATCTGATGGAAACCCTAAAGCTGCATTGGCCTCAATTGTGTCCAGTCCTTTTTCCTGCAAATAATAGGCTTTCAATTTATTCACAAGACCAATTCCTCTGCCTTCTTGATGCATGTATAAAAGCACTCCTTGTCCTTTTTGTCCAATTGCTTTAAGAGCTGCCTCAAGTTGATCACCGCAATCACATCTTAAAGAATGGAAAATATCGCCCGTCTCACACGACGAATGTACTCTCACCAAAACATCTTTTTTATTTTTTACATTGCCTTTTAGTATCACTAAATGAACCTCTTTTGTTATAATGTTTTCAAACAAAATCATTTTAAAATTGCCATATCTTGTAGGAAAATCAACAGCCACAACTTTTTTAACAAAATTCTCAGTACGTCTGCGATAATTGATAAGTTCAGTAATTGTCGCTATTTTTAATTTATATTTTTTCGCAAACTTTACTAAATCAGGCATTCTCGCCATTGTTCCGTCTTCATTCATTATTTCACAAATAACTCCTGCAGGATAAAGTCCTGCGATTTCAGCTAAATCTACCGCAGCTTCCGTATGTCCGGATCTTGCTAAAACACCTCCTTTTCTATAACTCAACGGAAACATATGTCCAGGTCTTGAAAAATCTTTCGCCTTAGATGTTTTATCTATAAGTTTCTTTATTGTTATAGCTCTATCATAAACCGATATTCCAGTTGTTGTGCCTATTCTATAATCAACGGACACAGTAAAGGAGCAACCTTTTTTTTCAGTAGGTTTCTCAACCATGTTATCTATACCAAGCTCTTCCAAGCGTTCGCGCTTCATGGGAACACAGATAAGCCCTCTTGCATATTTTGTCATAAAATTTATAAGCTGCGGGGTAATCCTTTGCGCGGCAATAACTATATCGCCCTCATTTTCCCTACCGGGATCGTCAACAACAATAACAGGCTTTCCTACTTTAATGTCTTTTAAGGTGCTTTCAATTGTTGCAAAAATGTTATTTTTCATTTTGTCATAAACTCCTTCAATATCTCAAGACTAATACCACCTGATTCTTTTCTAGTAAACTTCTCTATATATTTTGCAAGGATATCTGTCTCAACATTAACTTTATCTCCAACTTTTTTAAATTTCATAATTGTATTATTAAAAGTTTCTGGAACTATAAAAATTTCAAAACCTAAACATGACAATGATGTGATTGTTAAACTTATACCATCAATAACTATTGACCCTTTGTCAACACAATATTTCAAAATATTTTTTCTGCCCAGAAATTTAATTTTATAAAACTCTTTTAATAATTCTATCTTTTCTATCTTAGCCGTACCATCTACATGTCCACTTACTATATGGCCGCCAAGTCTTGAAGAAAATTTTAACGCTCTTTCCAAATTAACTTTTGAATTTTGTCTCAGTTTAGAAAGTGTCGTAATATTATCTGTATGCGGACTATAATCAGCTACAAAAATATTTTTGTTCACATACACTGCCGTCAAACACACACCGTTTACAGCAACACTGTCACCTTTTGAAATATCGTTAAGCATTGTCTCTATTTCAATTTTTGAATATGAAATATTTTTAACCGTACCTATATCTTCAACTAAACCTGTAAACATCATATTTTCCTTATATGTCCAGCTATAAGTAAATCTTTCCTATTTTCTTCACATTCAGTTTTCTATTTTCAACGATTTTATAATTCTGTTAGCTCAGATTCATATCTAACCACAGAAACTGCATTTTTGCCACCAATAATTTTTGGTGCAGCAAAAAAACATATATCGTAAACAAAATTCAGAAATAAAGCCAATGTTATTATTTCGCATTCTTCTGTTAAAAATCCTCTTTATAAAAGTTTATCTTGTGTCTATTATTATGTGTTAAAATCTTTTTTTGCAGCTTGTATCAAAACAACAAGCACAATAATAATTCACCTTTATCCATGTCCACCAAATACTTTTTAATATTTTTATGCTTAAACCGTAAATAACAATAGTTGATTGGTTCCACAAAACAAATAATAAGACTTTAGCAATCTTAACTTTGAGTATATAACTATTCTAATAGAATTCTTCAAATTCTTAAAATGCAACGTAAAAATCCGCGCACCATTTGCGTTTTACCAGCTTCATCCAAAGCATTAATTTCAGCATGTTTCCCACCAAAATATTTATGCCAACCTTTGCCAATAACTTCATTTCCCATTTAACAACAACACAGCCAAAGGATCAGCACAAACTTTTTCTTTGCTTTTTGCAAGGTTCATAACCATACACATATATATTTTCGTTCATATAAAAACACTAAAACAAAAAGCAGAGTCAAAAAACTTAAAAAGTTAGGCCCCTATCACTTACCAGTAAGAAAAAATAAGCATCTGAGAGATATCAAAAAACGACTCATCTTTCCACATAAACTATATAACATATATAGTTATCAATTATATTTTTTACTAATGCACATTAATGCCAGTTAAATTTTAGACTTAATTTAATGTAAAGAAAAAAGTAACGGAAGCTCTCCGCAATCTGGAAACAAATAACAATTTATGCATTCGCTCCATATTTTATGAGGAAGCATTTCTTTTGGAATTTCAACATAGCCAAGTTTCTTAAAAAAATCCGGTTTAAAAGTAAGAGTAAAAACATTTTGTATTCCAAGCTCTCTAGCATTTTTTTGCAACCTTTTAACCATTTTCCTGCCTATACCTTGTCCTTTATGCTCTTCGGATACCGCTAATGCCTTTACTTCACCCAAATCTTCCCAAGAAACGTGCAAGGCTCCGCAAGCTATTACCTTTCCTTTATTTTCGAAAACAATAAACTCCTGTATGTTTTCATATATGGCATTTAAGGATCTGTGAAGCATTTCTTTGTTATTAGCATAATGCTCAATAAGAGCATGTATCTCTTTTACATCAGAAACTTTCGCCGGCCTTATACCCATCTTTAA
>JAISWG010000005.1 GCA_031271205.1 Endomicrobium sp. | reverse complement strand
ACACTTACCTTCACTCCGAGCTTTTTCTATTATATCTACTCGTTTACTTTATTTCCATAGTGGCTTTAAATATTTTAACACTCTCTACCTTATTTAAAAACTTTAATTCTATCTCATTTATATGTTTTCCCAACACTATATAAATCATAATTAGTTTTAACAATGATTTTTTTCTTTAGAGTTTTAAACTAAGTTTCTTGGTTCGTAAATTCATCAAAATCCATGCAGAATCGTATTATGTGTTAATGCACAAAATCAACAACATTCTTAAAACTCACTTGCAAAAAACAACATTATTATCTATTTTATTCGCAACAAAATATCAATAATCTTCTTTTCTGTAAATCCCAGAAAATACAGTTGAGATATTTCTCCAACCATTTATTTTGCTCTTCATTCCTTTTTAACAATTGGGTTTATCTCTTCACAGCAAAAAAAACACATCAGTCGAAAAAACGGCTAATATGTAATTCATAACAATTTAAAACACCTTCACAGTATATAATATACTTCATATTTTCACGTGTTGATTAAATCAATCGTAACTTGTATTTTTTTTCCTATCAAGATGTTTTATTGCAGCTTTTCCAAAAATAGACAACTGTACTACCCCTTATAAGTTTTTTGTGATAAAAAATTACATAACGTAACTACAGCAAATCTTGTCCTGAAAAAATCTTAAGTCTTTTTCTTTTGTTTTATACTAAATCACTCTATCATTATAAATAAACTTCTAAACTAATATTAGCATAATCAACTAAGTGGCATATTATAAGATTTTTTCTAAAAAGTAAAAATTTCCTTTAAAATCATCATTGCTTATCACACTGTATCGTATATTTTGCATTCCATATGAGCAAACGAATCAGAAATATTTATACCTATGAGAAACTAAAAACAGCATCACGCAAACGTTTCAGTCAAAGTTTTGAATTATTACTACCAATATAAAGGCTCTATGTAAAAATAACATTGCACAATAACCACACAGCCCTATAAAATCTTAAACCGAATAAACGAATCCTGATGAAAGTGTACGCAATACATCGAACGTTTCAAAGATTGTAACAGTCAAAGCAACGTTTATAAAGAAAATATACCTATGAACCGAAGTGTTTCCTTCAAAAACAAAACTAGTTCTCAAGTCCAAAATACAAATATTAAGCAATAAATACCGATTAACAAAATGCTTCTGCTCATATTACAACTTCTTCAGAGCAAATCCAGAAAGCCAAGTTGAAACCGCGTTTTGCAACAAGCATATAGCTCTTTTGCCAGTTCTTGTTAACGTTGCATTAAGTATTCACATATCAACATTTACCTAAATTGTAGCAATTTAAAATTATAATAGACAAAAATTAGTAAATGATAAAAAATAGCACAGTTTAAAAAATTTAGCAGTATTAAATTTACATCAACACACACCACTCACACATAAAAACGTAAATTCTGTAGGTAAACCACGTAAAGATCATAATTATAAAAGCCATTGCCATTTTTTAAATATTTAAATCTGAATTTAAGAAAAGAACTACATTAAAATCTTTTATAAAAAAACAGTAAACGAATAACAAATGATTAGCTTGAAAACCCAGTTTAACTACCTGATAAAAGGTAATTATGGAAGATCAATAAAGGTTAAATCTATCAACTTCCAACATGAAAGTAATTATAACACCACATAAGACGTCAAGCTATACACATTCGTCCCTTATACCATTGTCTATATTCATAAAAAACTTGTCCAACACCTTAATACTGGCGTTACCAAGCTTAATTTTATATTTCTCTATAAAATTGTAACCCAATTCTTTTGTTTCAGGCGTTGCAAAATCTTCAATATATTCCTTTAAAGTTACTAAAGCGTTTATATCACACATATGTTTTATTACTCCTGGTTTTGCCAAACACATAAAATGTTTACCTGTTCTATTTTTGCGATAACACGCCGCACAAAAACTTGGAATTAAACCCTGAGAAAGCAAAGATTTAACTATTTCGTTCAAAGTGCGTTGATCGTTTAGGCTAAATTGCCTTTCAAGTTTATCGTTATGACAGGAAAAATCTTCTTCATATCCACCAGGGGTAACTTTTGATTCAGCACTTATTTGCGAAACACCCAAATTGACCAAAATATCTCTAAGGTTTGCAGTTTCTCTTGTTGACATTATTATTCCAGTATAAGGAACTGATAATCTTAAAACTGCGACCAATTTTTTAAAATCTTCATCAGAAACAGGGTATTCTGGTTTGTCAGCATATGAAGAGCCAGGGGCAGGCTCAACACGAGGAACTGAAATCGTATGGGGTCCTAATCCATAAGTCTTCTCCAAATATTCTATATGCATTAACATAGCAAGTATTTCAAAACGATAGTCATAAAGTCCCAACAAAGGACCTATACCAATATCATCAATATTAGCTTTAAAAGCATTATCAATAGCATCTAAACGATTGTCAGGATCTGACTTTATTCCTGCTACGTGAAATTTTCTATAAGTAGCGTCATGATAAGTCTCTTGAAATATCTGATAAGTCCCTATGCCTAATTGTTTCAATCTTTTAAATTGCTCAATATTCATGGGTGCCACGTTAATGTTTACTCTTTTTATTTTGTTACCTTTATATTCCGCATCATAAATAGCTTTTATCGCATCGACGTAATAATTTATATTTTCTTGGGAAGAAGTCATCTCACCAGCAACCATTAAAATGCGTTTATGACCCTTTTTGAGAAGTATTTCAGTTTGCTCTTTTATTTCTTGAAAAGAAAGTTTTTTTCTTACAGTGAGTTTATTATTTTTAGCAAAACCACAATATAAACAACTATTAGAGCAAAAATTGCTTATATATAACGGAACAAATATTACTACACGTTTGCCGTATATTCTGTTTTTAATGTATACAGCCGTATTGTAAATCTTTTTTAACAAAGTTACATCTTTAACAGATAAAAGCTTGGCAGATTCTTCAAGAGTAAGCCTTTTTAAGAGTAAAGTCTTTTTTAAAATATAGTCTATCTCTTGCCCTGAAGAATTCAAGTTCAACAGAGAGTTTATTTTTACTTCGTCTATATGTTTCACTAAATCACCTATTTTGAGTTAATGAATTCCTCAGTCAATAAACAACAATAAATACTACAGTTCATTTATTCCAGGAACATTTTTCTCTTTTATCATAGCAATAAAGTTTTCTATCGTTATAACGCCTAAATTTTTATTTCCTCTTGCTCTTACAGCAACTGATTTAATTTCCTTTTCTTTGTTTCCTACAACCGCTATGTAAGGAATCTTTTGTATTATATTTTCTCTTATTTTATGTCCAATTTTGTCATTTCTGTCATAAAAAACAACTCTTATGCCGTTCTTTTTTAAAGTTTGCACCAATTCTTTACAATATTCATGATGTTCTTCATTTATATTAGCTACCGCAACCTGAATCGGTGAAAGCCACAAAGGCAAGGCTCCTGCGTAATGTTCTAAAATAACCCCTATAAACCTCTCTAAAGAACCCATTAAAGCTCTGTGTATCATATAAGGTCTTACTTTCTTGCCTGAAGAATTCACATAATAAATATCAAACCTTTCAGGCAAATTGAAATCAAACTGTATTGTAGAACACTGCCAGAGTCTTCCTATTGCATCCTTTATCTTTATATCTATTTTAGGTCCATAAAAAGCACCGCCACCTTCGTCGACATTATATTCATATCCAGTTTTTTTTAGAGCGTTTTCTATGGAATCTTGAGCTTTTTCCCAATCTGATATTTCACCTATGTATTTATTTTCCGGTCTTGTAGCAAGATAGATTTTATAATCGTTAAACCCAAACGTTTTAAGACACTCTATGGCCATATTGAAAACTCTAAGCATTTCCTCTTCAAGCAGCTCAGGAGAAACAATGACATGACCATCGTCCTGTGTAAAACCTCTTACTCTTAAAAGTCCATGTAAAACACCAGACCTTTCAAATCTATAAACCGTACCAAGTTCAGCATATCTTATGGGAAGCTCTCTGTAAGAGTGAAGTTTTGTCTTGTACACCATAAGATGCATAGGACAATTCATAGGTTTTACACGGTATGGCTTTCCCTCAACTTCCATTGGCACATACATATTTTCGGAATAAGTTTGTAAGTGGCCACTTATTTTAAAAAGTTCTTCACTAGCTATATGAGGCGTAAACAATAAATAATAACCGTTTCCCAAATGAAAATTCTTCCAGTATGTCTCAATAATATTTTTTAAAATAGCACCATTAGGATGCCACAAAACAAGACCACCACCAACAGTGTCATTAATACTAAATAAATCCAAATCTTTACCAAGCTTTCTGTGATCTCTTTTTTTTGCTTCTTCAATTTTATTCAAATAACCTTCCAAATCTTCTTTTGTAAAAAAGACTGTACCGTAAATTCTTTGAAGCCGTTCTTTGGAAGAATCTCCTTTCCAGTATGCACCTGCAACTGAAAGAAGTTTAAAATGTTTTAGCTCCCCTGTAGATTTGACGTGAGGACCTTTGCACAAATCAGTAAAGTTTCCAGATTTATATATGCTCACATTATCATCTGAAATTTGCGAAGCTATTTCAGCTTTGTATTTTTCACCTTTTAACTCAAAATCTTTAACAGCCTCAGCTTTAGACATTGAAGAACAAACAAAAGGATAATTTTCTTTTATTATTTCCTTCATTTTCTCTTCTATCTTAACTAAATCCTTATCCGTAAAAGATTCTGTCCTGTCAAAATCATAATAAAAACCGTTTTCTATGGAAGGACCTATAGCTACTTTAGTTTCAGGAAAAAGCTCCACTACTGCTGCAGCCATTATATGAGCCGCAGAATGTCTTAAAGTGTCTAAAAATTTTTTATTTTCCATTGATTTTTAAACCCTCCCCCATCCTATAAAAAATAAACGCCGCCATTTACGTTATGCATATACATATCTTCAAAACAATCAAATTATACAATATTATAACTTATTTTTTAAATTTAACATTAATGTATAGTTTGACATTTTATAAATAATTTATTTAAAATTATTTCTCGGTGAATAAAAAGAATAAAAATGATCTATTTAAACCCATTTTGTCAGGAAACATGTGTTCTATAAAGTTTTTTGAAATGATTGAAAGATCGATGATGTAGGTTTTGTTCTCAAAACAGAAAAAGCCTTATGTTTGTCAAAGGAATTAGTACGATTCTTTCTGAAAATGTTGTTAGCAATTCCATTTCTGAAAAAGCCAAAAAAAGAGTTTAAGTTTGTTAAATAATATATTTGTGTTTTCAATCTATTACCCATTGTATTAAAGATAGCGGTTGTACAAAACCTCTCAGAGAACTGTCAAACAAACCGCTTGCTTTGCATATATATAAACCCACACCATCTTTGAAAAAAAGACATTAAATTAATACCAATAATCAGCTCTAGAAAGATAAGCAATATTATGATAATATTACCCTTTTCGGACTTCGCATTTTTTACAAAGAAAAGAAATGTATTGTGCTATAGTTTCTGGATTTGTCGAGGTGTTGATGCTTTTGTCTGTATTATAAAAATATAACACAACCTAAAAATAAAAACTTCAGAAAGCATTTTCACAAAACACAAAACCGCTATAAATGAAATTCCATTCATAACACCAAACTGCCAGGATAAAAGAAGCTCTCTTAAAGAAGAGACAGGGGGGTCATAGCTGCAACATGTAAAAAATTACTCCGCTTACATCAAAATTGGAACTGAAAGCAAAGCAATTATAATATCAATGTTTTACATAAATACAGCAAAAAAATTATCGTGTCAGAAAACATATGTTCAAGTGTGCCAAAAAGAAGCATACTATCTTTATATAAAAACTTACATAACCAGCGTTAAATTCGCAAAATAGACGCAACAACTCCTTGGACACTGGTTTGCAAAAATGAACTAAAAACAAATAGTATTAGATTATCTAGAAATAAACTTGAAAAGCAATACTTAATTTAATACAAGATACAAAAGATAGTAACGATTTGCCAATGAATTTAATTAATGAAAAATTAAATCTTGATATTTTTAAAACGTCGCCACGCGTTTTTAAAACTGTGAAATAGCCGAGCTAATAAAAAATACGCCAATATGTACACAAATATATAAAAACACACCAAGCAGAATTTTTAAGTATTAAACAATATTTGCAAGTAAAGGAGTAAAAAAAATAATGCCTAAATATTTAGTTATAGTTGAGTCCCCAGCAAAAGAAAAAACTATATCCAAAATTTTGGGAAAAAACTTTAAGGTTAAAAGTTCTTATGGTCATGTAAGAGATTTGCCTAAAAGCAAACTTGGAATAGATATAGAAAATAATTTTAGGCCGATATATACTAACATGCCTAAGGCTAAAAAGGTTATATCTGATTTGAAGAAAGAGACAGATAAAGCCGATGTGGTCTATTTAGCCACAGACTTTGATCGCGAGGGAGAAGCCATTGCTTGGCATTTAAAAGAAGCTTTAAAACTCTCGGATTCAAAAATTTCAAGAATAATATTTCATGAGATTACACCTGAAGCCATATTGGATTCTGTAAAACATCCAAGAAATTTAGATATGAATCTTGTAAACAGTCAGCAGGCACGCAGATTACTAGATAGACTTGTAGGTTATAAACTTTCCCCTCTTTTGTGGAAAAAAATAAAAGTAGGACTTTCTGCGGGCAGAGTACAATCTGTAGCGGTAATGCTTATATGCGATAGAGAAGAAGAAATTAAAAAATTCATCCCGGTCGAATATTGGAATATAGAGGTAAAACTTACAAAAACAGATAAAGATACTTTACCTTTTAAAGCCATGTTAGCAACTAAAAATAATGTAAAATTTGAAAAATTGTCTATAAAAACAAAAGAAGAAGCTGATAAAATACTAATTGACTTAAAAGAAGCTAAATATATTGTAAAATCCGTTGAAACGAAGCAGCGCAGGCGATCTCCGTATGCTCCATACACAACTTCTACTTTACAGCAAGATGCTTCCAAGCATTTAGGTTTTTCTCCTTCAAGAACAATGGCAGTAGCTCAAAAACTTTACGAAGGAATTCATATTGGAAGAACCGCAGAAATAGGTCTTATAACATATATGAGAACAGATTCCCTAAACATAGCAAAAAGTGCTCAAACAGAAACTTTAAAATTTATAGAATCTTCTTATGGAAAAAAATTTATTCCTAAAACAGCAAGAATTTATAAAACAAAAGCTAAAAATGCTCAAGAAGCGCACGAAGCCATAAGACCAACTTTTCCAAAAATAAGTCCGTTGGAAATAAAGCAACATCTAACGCCTGAAGAATTTAAAGTATACGATTTAATATGGAAAAGATTTACTGCAAGCCAAATGACTGATGCCGTATATAGCATCATAATAGCCGAAATTTCAGCAAAAGACTATATATTCAGATCTTCTGGAAGTTCACTTATATTTGATGGATTTATGAAAGTTTATAATGTAGATGACAAAAAAGAAACAAAACTTCCACCTATTGTGGAGCAAGAAATTTTAAATCTCTTGCAAATAATACCTCAACAACATTTTACGGAACCGCTCCCACGTTATAACGAAGCAAGTTTAATTAAAGCATTAGAAGAGCATGAAATAGGAAGACCGTCCACATACGCTCCTATAATCAAAACTATTCTTGATAGACTATACGTACGCCTTGATAATAAAAAATTTATTCCAACTAATCTTGGCATTGTTGTAAACAATGTTCTAAAAAATCACTTTGGAAATATCATAAATGTTGAATTTACCGCAAACGCCGAGAAAAAACTTGATGATATAGCTGAAAACAAGACCAAGTGGCAAAATGTTTTAAAAGATTTTTATACACCGTTTAATAAAAACATTGAAAAAGCTGAGAAAAATCTACAAAAACAAAAAATACAGCCTCAAATATCTTCTGAAATATGTCCCAACTGCGGAAAACTTATGATTATTAGAGATTCCAGAAGTGGGCAGTTTCTTGGTTGTTCCGGATATCCGGAATGTAAAAGTACAATGTCTCTGGACAAAAACGGCAAAAAAATAGATGGTCCACACGAAACAGATATGAGATGCGACAAGTGTGCAAATGCTTTACTTAAAAAAATCGGTTTTAGAGGAAAACAGTACCTTATATGCAAAAATGAAAAATGCAAAGCTACGTATAATATAGACAAAAATGGTAACAAAATAATAAAACTTGCTCCTGAACATACTGGAATAAAGTGTACAAAATGCGGTTTTGAAATGCTTAAAAGAATAGGTAAAAGAGGATCATTTCTCACTTGTTCAGCATTTCCAAAATGTAGGAATTTACAATGGATACCAAAAACTCCAAAAAAAGAAACAGCGATGAAGTCCAAAAAGATGTTGAAAAAGAAAATTTAGAGCAAATAGGTTCTTTTGTAAAATATCTTAAAAGTGAGAGAAATTTTTCCAAACATACTTTAAGAGCTTACAGAAGAGATATGCTTGATTTTGTTATATTTTTGAAAAATAAAAAAGTATTTTTATCAAACGCTAGCAAATATGACGTACGTGTATTCTTTAAAGAAATCAGAAATAAAGAATTAAGCAAAGCTACTCTTTCAAGAAAATTTACGACACTACGCACTTTCTATAAATTTTTAATAATAAACAATGCTATAAAACAAAATCCTATGCAAAATATGTCAGGAATAAAAAAAGATAAAAAAATACCTTTATTCCTGACAGAAGCAGAAATGCAACAACTTTTAAGTTTAAAAAATGTAAAACTTCGCGACATGACTATAATTGAATTTCTTTATTCATGCGGACTTAGAGTAGAAGAACTAATGAGCTTGAACATAAAAAATATAGATTTTATATCAAATACCGTCAGGGTGGTTGGAAAAGGCAACAAAGAAAGAATCGTCCCTATAGGAAATAAGTGCATTGAAGTAATACTAAACTATATAAAAGAACGCCGTAAAGTAGGGTTTCCATACGACATAAACTCACCAATGTTCTTAAACGATCACGCTACAAGAATGGATCAAAGAACAGCAAGACGAATAGTACATAAACTGTTTATTAAAGCAAACATTTTAAAAAAAGCAAGCCTTCATACTTTAAGACATACATTTGCAACACACATTTTAGATAGAGGCTGTGATATAAGAAGCGTACAGGAAATGCTCGGACATAAAAATCTTTCTACAACGCAAATCTACACTCATGTTACAATAGAAAGTTTAAGGAAAATATATAAAAAGACACACCCTCGTAAATAGCCTTGAACTGCAATCTTAGAATATAAAAAATTATGACAGAAAAAAACTATTTTCAACTTTTAATGGAAGAAACTGGCTGCAAACGTTCTGAGGCAGAACTTGCTCTTTCCCTTTCAAATAACAATCTTGAAAAAGCTATTATAGCAATAGGTTTTATTTTAAAATTTATAACAACATTTAAAATAAAAATAGCTTTTCCAAAAGAAAACATATATGGACTTATGCATATAGTTATAAATATAAAAACATCAGAAATTGCGCGTTTTAGCCTAACATTCTCTCGCAATCCAGCAATATACGAAATTGCCACAAGTATGGATTGGTTTTCATATGAAAAAGCTATTTTTTCAGCTCGTTTAAATTCTGGAGCTATGGAAATATACACTAAAAAAACAGAAAAAAATTTAAAAATTTATATTCAAAAAGTTTTAAAAGAAGCTATTATTGTTTCCCAAGAAGAAATTTCTTCCATACTAAAAAACTTTTTCTATCCTACCGAAGTATTTATGGAAATTGAAAACGAAGAATTAAATTTAACTCAATTCAAAAAACTTCCTGACTATAATTTAAGACAAAATTCTACATCATCTCTAAATTATGACTTAGGATTTATAGAGCTTAACGTTACAATATTAAAAGACAACAATGGAAAACCTATAAAAAAAACCGCTGAGGGAGACACAGTATTGTCAACAATAATAGACGAGAGAGACTTAACGCATTATATCGCACACTTAATAGGAGGAATAGAAAACGGCAATATGTGTCCAGTTCCCGCTATAGTTAAAAAAATTACTTACAAGAACGATGAATTTGAAGTTTATTTAAACTATACCTCTTCAATAATTGGTATAGCAAAAGTTAAAAGCGATACAAAAATAAAAATTTTAGAGCAAAAACATCAGCTTTGGTGGAAAAAAATATTACCTTGGTAATTAAATTTTTTAATTTGATGCTTTAAAATCTTAAAGCATTCTTCAACTCTATCTTAAGTACTTTAGCAAAAATTGTAGCAATATTGTGACAATACAAAGAAACACCATTCTCATGTGAAAATACCTGATGAAAAAATATGACTCTTAACCTTAAGAAAACTCCATTTTCACAATTTACTATAAAGCAAATAAAATAATTCGTTGTTTATTTAAGTCTATTTGGTATCTGCGATATACTCATATTTTTCTCTCTTTTCTTTTATTAAAACAACACATATAGATAACATAAATTTATTCTTTTGCATATTTCTATTATTTTCCATGGAAAAGAATGATAATAACCGTTAGTTTAAAAAACAGTTAAAAAGATTTTCCATCTATAACTTACACCAAGTTTTTTATTCTTTGCAAAGGTTTAATATAATAAGTGATTTTCATAACATAAGTAACGTTTTGCTTAGTAAGAGTGCTTATTGTGAACATATGTTGGAAAAAATATAATAATCAAAATAATAACCACATTAGCTTTTGAATATCTTGAAAAATGAGCATAGTCTAACTTAAAACTAACTTTATCACAAAAACATCTGGTTATCTCTTATAAACAAGGTGCAAAAAAAATATTTTCTGATATTTCAAAAAAAACAAAAATATGAAAATTTTAAAAAACAATTAGCTACTTCATCTCTCGTTTCTTTATTATTTATGCCACGTATATCACGAAAGATTAACATCAGAACAGTTTGTTAAAGCTAATTTTTATATCTCCATCTACTAGAATATAAAAACATAGCCTCTCTGCCTTTACCTAATAACGATGATTCTTTTTTTTTAATTTTGCTACTTGCAATATTAAAGTTAAAAAAAATAAAAGCAATAACAGAAACAAACTGTAGCAAAAAAATCACTTTTATTTTAGAAAACACTGCTGCATCCTTTGTTGTAAATTTGCATTAACTTTTTATTATTTTAATTGCCTGTTCTAATGTTTCTGTTCCAAATATTTCTATTTTACCTTTATAAGATAAATTTTTTAAATTACCTTTTGGAATTATAATTTTTTTAAATCCTAGTTTTTCGGCTTCAAAAACACGTTCACCGGTCAAGGCCACCGAACGAATCTCTCCAGAAAGTCCGACCTCTCCAAAAACAACAATATCTTTAGAACAGATAAAATTAGAATTTGCCGAAGCTATCGCACAGGCAATAGCCAAGTCTACAGAAGTTCCTTTAATTTTCACACCTCCTACAATATTTACAAAAATATCTTGTATTTCAAGAGACAATGCCAACTTTTTTTCCAAGACAGCTATAAGTATTATTATACGATTTGCGTCATATCCAGAAACCATTCTGCGAGGCATACCAAAAGACGTTTTTACAGTTAAAGCCTGAACCTCCAAAAGTATAGGCCTTGTTCCCTCCATAGTAACAGTCACAACATTACCTACCGTATTAGTTGTACGTTCTCCTAAAAAAATTAAAGATGGGTCAGAAACTTCTTTTAGTCCTGAAGAATTCATTTCAAAAACACCAATTTCGCTTGTAGGCCCAAATCTATTTTTATAAACTCTTAAAATTCTATAAGTGTGTTGTCGTTCATTTTCAAAATATAGAACTGTATCTACTATATGCTCTAAAACTTTAGGACCTGCTAAATCTCCGTCTTTTGTAACATGACCTAAAATAAATATAGTAATATTTCTGGATTTAGCTATTTTAAGAAGTTCAGCAGCAGTTTCCCTAACCTGACCTACAGTTCCAGGGGCACCTGCAAGCTCAGGATGATATATTGTCTGTATTGAGTCTATTATTAAAAATTTAGATTCTATTTTATTGACAGCATCTACAATATTTTGCAAATTTGTTTCAGAAGCTAAAAATATATTCTCTTTTTTTACTCCAAGACGCTCTGCCCTGGATTTTATTTGAGAAAGAGATTCCTCACCAGATATATAAAGAACAGTTCCTTGCCCGCTTAAACAACCTGAAATATGTAGCATTAATGTGGACTTGCCGATACCTGGCGATCCTCCAAGCAATATTAAAGATCCTGGCACTATGCCACCACCTATCATTCTATCAAATTCTGTTATATTTGTTCGATATCTAGAAAAATCTTTAACTAAAATTTCATTAAGTTTTAAAACCTCAGAAGAAAATCTTGTCAACTGTCTTGCATTGGAAAGAATTTTAGATGGCACAAAAAATTTCTCTTCTGTAAAACTATTCCAAACTCCGCAACAAGGACATTTACCAAACCACTGAACTGATTCATAACCGCAGTGTTGACACAAAAATTTAGTTTTTTGCTTTTTCATAAACTAACCTATTTTGCTGCAATTGTTGTAATGTTTATAATTCCAAGCAAAGCCATTAAATCTTTATCATTAATCTCAAGTTTTATATAAGGCGTAACAGCTGTTTTAGAAAAAATATCTTCAAGATCAATTCCAGCATAAAGCCATTGTGTAAGACCAACTCTCATTCCAGTATCAATAACAGAACCATGCTTTTCTCTGACAAAATCGTACATATTTAAATAAACTTTAAATCTTCTGAATTCAGCCCAAGTAGGTTCAAAGAAAGAGTATCCGAAACCAACCCCACATTTTCCTTTTATGACCCCACCATATATTTCACATTTTCCATACCTAAAACCGAGCAACGCGTCAAGTTTATTCATACTGCCTTTTTCATAATCACTTGTCGAATTATAGTCTGCTACATTTGAAATTCCGACATAATAGAATTTATTGTAGCTTGACATTATACTTATGCCGACATCATTTCTAAATTTCTTATCTTTCACATCGTACCTTCCAGTATAGTTCCAGCTTAACTGAAGTTTATTGGTTTTACATATAGTATTCTTTAACTCTCTTACAGTTTCCTTAGCAGATACTACTGTTTCTTTTAAATTTTTACTCATTTGCTCATCGTTTATAAGCACAGAAGCCATACCGTTTCCATTGCTTATGCGTTCTATCAAAGCATCTAATTTTTCTGAAAGATCCCTAATTGACAACACTATTGCTCTTAAATCTTTTCTGTTTTCAGAAGAAATAACCGCCACATCATACGAAAACTTATTTAAATTACTTATTATTTTAGATACATTTTCGTTTTCAGAAGCAAGATTTCCCATAACATCTTTCAAAAAGTATATAGAATCAGCAAGGTTTTCCATCATATCACCATATTGTTTGTTATGCATTGCTTTATCAACCCTTGTTGAAATATTCTTAAGTATAGCCTCAAAACTTGAAGACTGCTCGGTAAAGATATAGTCATCATCTTTCAATTCCTCTGCGCTTAAATCACCCGGTGAAATCTCAATATATTTTGTCCCTATAACACCCATAGAAACAATTCTAGCTACACCATTTCTATACAACTTTACATTTTTGTCTATTGACAATTTTAATTTAGCCTGAGAATTTTCCAAAGAAATGCTTCTTAAAACACCTATGTCAACACCTGCTATTTTAACTTTAGCTTTTTCGGTAACTCCAGAAATATTATCAAATTTAGCATAAACATTATAGGTCTTTTTTAAGGAAAAACTTCCTGTAGCTATTATAGAAACAGCCACAGCGGCAAGTCCAAAAAATACAAAAATTCCTAACCTTAATTGCTTGCTCATATTCTTCTTTTCCCCATTTCAAAAATCCTGTCACTATGCATTGACCCCATACTTGAACCTTCAATAAATTGTTTTACGTATTTATTTTTAGTATTGCGAACTTCATCCGATGTACCGTTAAAAATAATATTGCCACCACAAAGCATCATTATTCTATCAGCTATTTTATATGCTGAATTCATATCATGTGTTACGACTATAGACGTAACATGCAAATATTTTTTTAAATTTAGTATAAGGTTGTTTATAATGTCAGACATTATAGGATCAAGACCGGTAGTGGGTTCATCATATAAAATATATTCAGGCTGATAAGCTATAGCCCTTGCAAGGCCAACCCTCTTCTTCATTCCACCCGAAAGTCTAGAAGGATTTAAATGTTCAACATTTTCAAGACCTACCATAGCAAAACATTGTTTTGTTCTTTGTTTTATTTCGTTTTTGCTAAGAGACGTAAGATTTTTTAAACCGAAAGCTACATTTTCAAAAACATTCAAAGAATCAAAAAGAGCTGATTCTTGAAATACATATCCTATTTTCTTGCGAGTTTCATACAGCTCCTCTAAAGAGCAGTTTGTTATGTTTACACCATCAACATCAATAAAACCAGAATCAGGCTTTATAAGACCTATAATATTTTTCAATAAAATACTTTTGCCAGCCCCAGAAGAGCCTATAATAACCAATGTCTCTCCGGAACAAACTTCAAAACTTACCCCGTTCAGCACCGTTTTAACGCCAAACCGTTTATGAATATTATCAACTTTTATCATTTTTTATTTATTATACAAATCATTTTATTCTCAAAGTTATAAGAAACGCTGTTAAAAAGTAATCTGCTATCAGAATAAAAACCATTGATGTCATAACAGAACTCGTAGTTGCCTTGCCGACTCCTTCGGCTCCGTTTTCAGCATTTAATCCCTTATGACAAGCAACTATTACAACAATTAACGCAAAGACAAAAGATTTTATAAATCCATGCAGAAAAGTACGAATAGTCATAAAATCCAAAACTTCATCCCAAAATGCATTTGAAGAAAGCATCCAAGTGTTAGTTGAAAAAACCATACCGCCATATACCCCTACTATATTTGAAATAACGGTAAGTATAGGAAGCATAAAAAAACACGCTAAAAATCTCGGTACAACCAGATACTTTATAGGATCTGTTCCAAGCGTATACAAGGCATCCAATTGTTCTGTAACTTTCATTGTTCCGATTTCTGCAGTAATTGCAGCTCCAACTCTTCCTGTTACAATTACAGCAGTAAGAACAGGTCCTAATTCTATAACCATGGCAAAACCTGTTATAATTCCTACATATACAGGCTCATTAAACATATTGCTTGTTGCTGAGCCTACTTGAAGAGCCAAAACCATTCCCATAAAGAAAGATGTAAGCAATATTATTGGCAAAGAGTTCCACCCGACTTCTACCATTTGAGTAACGGTATCTTTTGACGAAATAACCCCTTTGAATATATTTCTTATTGCTTCTCTCGTCATTTCAAAGGTTTTACCTAAACCTTCTAGAGACAAAAAAACAACACTGAAAGAAGTATAGCTTATCTTCTCCACAAGCCACTCAAGTTTTATTATTTTTTTTACATCAATTTTCATAATAATATAATTTAAACTATAATTCTTGGAACACGCGAAGATATGGCACATGTAACTTCATAATTTATCGTGTCTTGAAGCTTTGCAGGCTCATCTATTTTTATCTGCTCCGACCCTTGTGTCCCTATAATAACCACTTCATCACCAAGAGACACACCTTTTACGTCGCTAACATCTATCATGGTCATATCCATTGTAATCCTCCCTATAATAGGACAGCGCTTGCCACCAACTAAAACATCTCCTCTATTTGAAAGAAGTCTATTGAGTCCATCGGCATAACCTACCGGCAAAGTAGCAATAATTGAAGTTTTACTTGTAATAAAAGTCCTTCCATAGCTTACACAAAAACCTGCAGAAACTTTTTTCATAAAAGTTATCTTTGTTTTCCAAGATAAAACAGGCTTAAGCTTCAAAAACCTATCAGAGTGTTTAAAAGGATTAAGTCCATAAAGGCTGAGTCCTGGACGCACCATATCAAAGTGAGATTTTTTATATTTAAATAACGCCGCAGAGTTTGCTGAATGTGCAATAAATCTTAAGCCTAAATTTATTTTGGAAAATCTAACTATTTTTGTAAAAACATCTATTTGCATTTTTGTAAAAACAGGATCTATGTCCGCAACAGCAAAATGCGTGTACATGCCAGTCATACAAACTTCAGGTATCTGTGCTATCTTTTGCAAAATAAGATATGCTGCTTCAGGCAATGCTCCTATCCTTCCCATTCCGGTATCCACCTGCAAATGAAAATTTATTCTCTTGTTAATTTTTACAGCTAGTTCTGCTAATGCTATAAGTCCAGTTATTGTGGAAATAGTAGGTGTTAGAAAATGAGATATGACAACTTGAAAATTCTCAAAAGGGAAAATATTACCTAAAATTAAAATATTTACCTTAATACCAGCTTCCCTTAACTGTATTCCTTCCTCGATAGAAGAAACTGCAAACCATTGTAAACCTGCAACTTGAGCCTCTTTTACAATAGCTACTCCACCATGACCATAAGCATTGGCTTTAACAACAGCCATTATTTTTGTGTCTTTTGCAAGATATTCTTTGATCTTTTTCAAATTGAAGTGAAAATCGCTTTTGTCAATTTCTACCCAAGTCGGTCTAAAAAACACTTTGGGTCTTTTACACACTGTACACGATGTCTCGGGGAGTAATTGTTTTTTCATTGATAATCATCCCGTAATTTAGATTCATCAGAAAATTTTGTATACTCACCTTCAAATATTAAATTAACATCTCCCGTAGGTCCGTTTCTTTGCTTACCTATTATTAAAGTTGCTTTTTTCTGTAAATCAAGATTTTCCCTGTTGTAATATCCTTCTCTATAAAGCATTGCTACAACGTCTGCATCCTGTTCAATAGCACCAGAATCTCTCAAATCCGAAAGCTGCGGCCTACTATCTTTTCTTCCCCTGTCTTCCGTCCTTCTTGACAACTGAGACAAAACTATTACTGGTATATCTAAATCTTTAGCCAAAGCTTTAAGAGACCTTGAAATTTCTGACACTTCCTGCTGACGCGATTCAAACTTGCGTCCTGAAGCACGTATAAACTGAATGTAATCTATAATTATCAGAGCTAAAGGCATACCTTTAGCTCTGAGCTCTATAACAAGCTTTCTTGCTCTTGCTCTCAACTCAGTGATACTTATATCTGAATCATCGTCAATAAAAATAGGAGCTTCCGCAATTTTACTTGCGGCACCCGTAAGCCTTGGCCAGTCAGAACTGCCATACTGTCCGTTTCTAAGCTTGCTGGCATTTACTCTAGCCAAAGAAGCCAAAAATCTTGCCATCAAAGCGTCTTGTTTCATTTCAAGCGAAAAAATAGCTACAGGTTTTTTTTGGTCTATAGCCACATGTTCAGCGATATTTAAAGCAAAAGCAGTTTTACCCATAGATGGACGAGCTGCTAAAATTATAAGTTCTGAAGAGTGAAGTCCAGCGGTCTTAGCATCCAAATCGGCAAAACCTGTCGCAAGTCCAGAAATATCTTTTGGATTTGAGTGCAACTTTTCAAGTTTTTTAAGCATTGGCATAACAAGCGTGGAAACACTTACAAAACTTTTTTTGCTTTTTCTCTGTAAAATATTAAATAAAGCCGCCTGTGATTTATCCAATATTTCCTCAGGAGAATTCTGCTCATTAAACGCATCGGTAACTATTTCTGAACCTGTATTTATGAGTTGTCTAGCTATTGATTTGTCTCTTATAATGTAGGCATAATGTTCAACATTAGCTGCAGTTTGTACAGAATTTATCAAACTAGTAAGATAGATTGCTCCGCCAACTTCAGCAAACAATCCATTTTTTTTCAAAGACTCGGCAACTGTAAACAAATCTACAGGTTGAACTTCAATATACAAATTGTGGATTACCAAAAAAATCTGCCTATGGATTTCTTTATAAAAATCTCCATCATTAATTATATCTATAACTTTTAAAATAGCTTCTTTTTCTATAAGCATTGCACCCAAAACAGCCATTTCTACATCTATAGCATGAGGCGGGATATTTTCTATTATATTTGCCATTTAAGTTATGCCTTATTTTGAATTTCTTCTAAGTTCGATTGCGGGAAGAGAGCCAAAATAATCTCCAACTGGTTATTTTGGCAATATTACTCTTTTTCACCTATTACAACAAGTCTTACTTTCACCACAACTTTAGGATGAAGCCTAACATTTACTTCATAACACCCTACCTCTTTTATACTATCGGAAAGAAAAATATCACGTTTATCGATTTCAAAACCCTTTTCTTTAAAAATTTTTGAAAGATTCGCAGACGTTACAGAACCAAAAATCTTGCCATTTTCACCTTTTTTAACTTTAACAATAAACTCAACTGCCTCCATCTTGAAAGCAATTTCCTTTGCTGCTAAAATTATTTCTTCTCTTTGTTTCTCAAATTTCAACTTCTCTCTTTCCCAAATTTTAAGATTTGCAAGAGTAGCCTCCATAGCCAAATTTTGCGGAACAAGATAGTTCCTAGCAAATCCAGACGAGACTTCTTTAACCTCACCCTGATGCCCGACATTAATAACATCGGATATTAATATAACTTTCATTTTTTTTCTCCGAAACTTATCTAAATCCATTTCAATGTAAAAATTAGTTTGACACAAAAGGCAAAATGGCAAGCATTCTTGCTCTTTTAATAACCATGCCAAGCTTCCTCTGATGCTTAGTACACGTACCAGTTATACGTCCTGAAAGAATTTTTCCTTTTTCAGTTACAAACGTGCGCAACAGATTTATATTTTTATAATCTATTTCCATTTTATCAGCACAAAAACGGCAAACTTTTCTTCTGATATGTCCACCTTTTTTAAATCTTCCTCCTAGATATCCCCCTCCCTGACCTTCCGTCTGCGCTACCCGAGGTCTAGACTGCCCTGTAGATTTTTGTTGTATAAATACCATATTTTCCTCCAACTGTTTAAAACGGTATATCTTCACCACTATCTTCGTCAATACTATCATATTGATCGGATGACGTGTTAATACTATGCGCAGGTTCTACGCCTACAGCAACATTATCCTGTCTTACTATCACAGAAAGAATTTGAACCCTAGAGACCACAACCTCCAAACGACTTCTTTTGATTCCATCATTTCCTTCCCATTTGTTGGTCTGAAGCCTACCTTCAATATGCACAGGTAATCCCTTTTTCAAACGCTCGCCACACCTTTCGGCTTTTTCTCCCCAAACAATAACTGGAACAAATGTCGGGTCAGTATTTTTCCACTCACCTGTGACAGAGTCTTTGATTCTTCTACTTATAGCTATGTCAAATGAACAAACAGCCTTACCTGACCCAGTACGCCTCAATTCTGGATCCCTGGTAAGTCTACCAACCATAATAACACTGTTTTGCTCAGGTAGGCGAATACTATTTTGCTGCGTCATTCTTTTCACCCCATAACCAAAATTTATACAACAATATGTTCAGATTACACGACAGATTTTTCAAATTTTTTTTTCTTCTTAATTTTAACAGTAAGAAATCTTATTATTGAATCATTAAATTTAAAAAAATTTTCAAGTGAACCAACTATAAAACCATCTCCGCTAAACTCCATATAAACATAACTTCCCTCGCGAAATTTATTAATAGGATAAGCAAGTTTCTTTTTGCCAAGCTGTTGAACTGTTTTAACTGTTCCTTTTGCCACTTCAATTGCTTTTATTACTTTTTCAATGAGTTCTTCTATTTTGTCAACATGAAGTTCAGGGGAAACGATAAACGTGCTTTCGTAATCCATTTTTCATACCTCCTTTTTGGAATTTCCCAAAACACAGCGACCAAGGATTTAATCTTACACAAAAAAACATAAAACAAAGCAAGAAACATTATACAAAATTAATACCTTATTTCAATATGGTTAGCAATAAAGCACAAACTAAGTCAACTAAGAAATACTAGCTTTCTTTCTACCATCAAATAAACTTCAACTAGCATTTTCAACACCTTACAAAAGGTACTTGAAAGGGGTTTAAAGAAAGTATTTCATATTTGGTTTTGGAAGTTTGATTTAAAAAATCAACTATGGTTTTTTCACCCATATTTTCAGATACAACTATAGCTTGAAATCCCCACTTTGCAGGATTTCCCCTAACATATTTGGCTGGTATATACACTGAATTATCGCTTACAGCAAGATTAGAAATAATTGACGCTCCGTCAACAGAATATTTATACAAAATTGCTTTATCTCTATATATTCTCAACGCATATTCCCATCCTGAGTCCGCAACTAAAAATCCGCTCACTCCATATATAAAAGAAGAACTACCCATTCCTGAAATACCGTTTAAGTCTATATAAAAATCTACAAACAAAACTTCTTCATCCCAACCCGCTATATTAAAAGCCAAGTCTATTTTTATCACATTATCTTTTGACGTAATCTGAACAAGTCTTAACAAACCTTTATTGTATATTGAAACTCCTCCGGAAATAATTTCAATAGAAGTTTGTCCAACTGAAAGATTTGTTGCTTTTTGCACATAAACACTTGGCAATGTCTGCTTATCAATATTTTTGTCATCATATAAGTCTTTCGTTTGCAAACCCAAAAGATGATAAATATTATTATATGCTGCATCAAACATTTTTTTTCCAGAAATGCTATCCAAAGACATACTTCTTAATACATCTTGTCCACACAAATAAACAAGCTCGTTTTGAGCATTTGAATATATTGTTTCACTAAAAGAGTAAGAATTCATATAATTACTAAGATGCTGAGCAACTAATTGAAGTTTTTCACCAATGGTAGGATTTAAAGTGACTTTTTCAAACAATATATGTTTTTGCTGCAACATATTGCTTTTAAGTTTGATAATATGTAAAGGTGTAGTAGGTTTTATATGCTTACTAGCGTCAAAAAGTTTTATTATATATTCCATAAATTGAATGGTTTGCAAGTGTTTTTTTGTAAGCAAAACAGGAACTACATTTTCGTGTTTTGACTCAAGCCACTTAATAATCTCTTGCTGACTGTAAGGAAAACTTTTATACAAAGAAAAAACAGCAATACCATCAATGTAATATGCACCACAAACGTTTCCTTCTATATTATCAACATTAACCCAAGACAAACCCAAATCTGAAAAGTAATAAAGAAGCTCATGGGACATTTTCGCTGAATTCAAAAATATTCCAAAATTTTCTTTGTTGCTGCTATTTACGAATAACGATAAATTATCTGAAATATAGTTTTCAAAAATACCATTTTTGTTATATTTTTTCCTTAAATTTGCGTTTGAAATTTCTGCAAGAACAGGCAAAATAGGCTCAGGATCAAGAGAAAGCGCAAGCTCAATTTTTCCAACTGAAACAAGCTTTTCTAAATTTTCAGGAATTATTGCTTTGGAATCCTGAGGAACAACCATACAAAAACGATTGGATAAAGTTATTTTATCTATTACTGCATTTAATATGTCTGATGTCTCAGCAAAAAAAACTATATACCTGATTTCAGCACTAAAAGAAGTTAGGCTTAAAAACAAAAGTATTCCTATAAAAAAAATCCTCTTTATGTTCATAACAAACCTGCATTATATCAAAAAGTTTTCAATATAAGCTAATTTCAAACACTATATTTTTTGCCACAAAACTATAAGCTGTTCATCAGAACAATTAACCAACCAGTCTTTTCTGTTCTTAGCAATACAGTCGCATCTAAAAGAGCAAATATATTCAAAAATTTCAGAAAATAACAAAACAATAATTAAAAACACTATTCTTTATTTACTAAAAAGAATAAAGGTCATAGTTGACAAAAAATAGGCGTAGATTCATATAGATTTGAGAGAACTATAAAAGTGAAAAAATAGAAAAAAATATACGATATAACTATCACGCACTCACAAACATGCCATCCATATCTTTTTTTTTACAACGCCATCTATTAAAATCTATTTCAATATAAAACACCATCAATGTAATTAAATTTAAACTAAATCAAAAATATACATAAAATAGATACGCATAATCATAAACTTTTTTGGTGACGTTAGAAAAATAATAAATATTAAACACCCGACTACCTAAGAAAAAAATAAGTAATCATTGTTGTAAGGAATATTTATTCAAAAAATATTATTCCTGTCATCGCCAATATACTCTTTCTTACAATAGATGAAAAATCACCCATAATTTCAACACACGAGGAATCTTCATAATTTTTTACATTTTTCATTTACCTTCTCCGATTCTTTATAAATGATAAAAAGCACTAAAAATCCACTCTCTTTAAGTTTTTATCTACACAATTAACATGCATTTCCTTTTCATACCATCAAATAATATGGGCTTCAGTAATTCCTTCAATTTTTTCTAAATCTATTTTATCAACATCATTTATAAAACTATGAATTTTAAAGATTCATTACATCCGATTTTAAATCAAATAACAAAAAAGAGAATTTTTATTAAGTCAGTATTCATTACTATTGAATCTTTTATACCCCTAAGATATAGCATATCTTACAGAAAAAAATATCTTATTGTACATCTCTAGTTATTGGTGTCATTACTGTTTTTCGAAAATTTAAAACTGCATATTACAACTAGATATTATTCTAGTTAATAGATTCTAGTTTTTCCAATCCATCAACAGATTTAACACAATCTTATTTGATTTTGTTACAAAATATTCAACTTTATTTGATATCAACACCCAGATAAACTGTATAAAAACTATAATAGAAGATACAAAAGATGAAAATACGAATATATATAATTATAAACAGAAAATAATTTTATGATTAATTCTTCGTAACAAAAAATATCAATAAAATAATTCCAGTAAGAATGAACAGACATTAAAAAATAATATAAACTCAGGTTTTTATTGGAAAGTTTATAAGTTCCATGAATTTTTTCCAAAAAATTATTTTATATATTGTCCTGGCCTTAGTAGGCCATCATATTATTTGTAAAACATTTGGAACTTGCTCATTTATATATTACTAATAATTTCAAAAATATATTGAAAATATTAACTTTACTTTCATCTAAATTTGTAATACAAACATTTAATACTTCTGTTTATTCTTCTAATGACAATATTCCGCTAAAAATTAAGTCTACACCCCCCAGAAACCTTTTGAAAAAATTGATCATATGAAACACTTTTTAACATTTTTATAGTAGCAGAGATATTTTACTTTTTGTATTCAATAGAAGAAAAATTATTTCTTGTTTTTTTACCAATATTTTTGTTAATTTAACTCTTTCTTTTTTACAAACACTTAAAATTCTAACAAATCCAATTCATCAATTAGATTTTTACATCTTCTTTCGTTCCACTCAAAAATATTTTTCATTCCATCTAATAACGTTTCTTATCAAGTCTCTCTAATTTCACACGCTAAGACAAACACTTTTTTATTTTTTTTGTGTTTAAGGCAAGAAGCTAAAAAAACTGTCAGATTTCTAAGTAATAATGTGGGTTTTCTATATACAATGGTTTTAGATTGTCTGAAGTGTTTAAAAATTTATAAGTTTAAGATATCAGTTTTAATAAAAAAACTATATCTGTAAATCAAAAACATAGATTTATTCCAAAAAAACTATGAATTACACACAGTCTCTTAATAAAAAATAAGTTATGATTATTTATTTAAAGATAAAAAATACGATAATTTATGTCTATATTACAAACATCAATTAAAACAAACTTTCAAAAAACAAACATTAAAACACTGTTTCATACGCTGAGATGACATACGTTTTCCAACTGAGACTTGTTACAGAACTGTGTTGGGCGAGAGAACGCGAATATTAACCTTTACACTATAAACCACAATTATTGGTATTTTGATATAAAAATCGCAACAATACACGCTATACTTATCAAAGAAACATTTAAAATAAATTCCATAAGATTTATTTTAATCTTCAAAAGTTAGTATTAATTTAGTCTTGTAATATTATTTTGAATTACTTTCAGTCATCTTAAATAAATATATCCATAAATATCTGTCATCATTTAAAACTAAAAATTAAAAAATAAAGTTTCCCAAAGCAGACCTTATAAAATCGGGGCGACTGGACTTGAACCAGCGATCTCTCCCACCCCAAGGGAGTGCGCTAGCCAACTGCGCCACGCCCCGAAAAATATTGAAAGCGATTACTTTACTTTTACAATCTTATTATTTTTATCCACAAAAACAATTTTAGGATCAATAGGTTTATCTGAAAGAGTAAAACCCATTATTATTACTTCTTCACCAGCCTTTATAAGATGAGCGGCGGCACCGTTCATACAAATCACTCCTGAGCACGGTTTACCATGTATTACATAAGTTTCAAGCCTTGCTCCTGAACTATTAGACACCACCAAAACTTTTTCCCCTGCCCACAAGCCTGCCTTATCACAAAGATAAGTATCTATTGTTATACTACCTTCGTATTCCAAATCAGCCTCTGTCACCATAGCCTTAAAAATTTTTGAACTTAAAACGAGTCTCATCACAATTTTGCCTCCAAGCTAAATTATGCAGTATTATAGCATTTGTATCAATTTTTATTATTTGTTAATGGTAGCTAACTATTCCTTAATGGAAAAAAAATCTATTTTAGCATCAGCAAATCTCTTGCATAAACCGTTTTAACTTTAAATATAAAATAAAGTTTATAGAAAAAAATTGCCAAATCTGCAAAACCAAACAATAAACTAACAATCTTTAAAAGCAAAATCATATTTACCGCTTCTCCTTTTAGTCACAAACTACTGAAGACGTAACTTCAGATTTTTTAAAAAGATCTATGCCAAAGCAGTTAAAACCAAGTTTATAAGCATTATTAAAATTTAATACATTTTGAACTGATTTTTCTTGAATTGTCTTACAAAAAGTTTAGGAAGTATAGACACAATTAAAGCATCAGATCAACTACTGAAAAAGCAAGATACCTATAAAATACTACAACACGGTGTTTTGTAGTATTTATAAAAGCTTCCAAGCCAACAAAAAAGCTATAAGAAAAACCAAAAAGAAATGTAGTTGCTGTTATTAGTACAATCTTTTTTATAGTAAAAAAAACCAACTCTATTTTTATAAGAATATTTTACACAAATATTACTATATACTTCTTAACAAAAAGCGTATTTACAAACATAATAGCACAAACATACGCCTAACGCTGTCTATTCATGCAAAAATTTTTTCTAATATACCAAAAGGCCCAAACTTTGCAAATAAATAACATTATTACCTTTTATGATTTTCAGCTTGTTCCTGGCACTTTATGCAATACTTAGTCCAAGAAATAGCTTTTAATCTTTCTACAGGAATTTTTTCACCACAACACTCACATGTGCCATAAATATTCTTCTCTATTTTAACAAGAGCATCATTTACAGCATTTAGTATTATTTTGTCAACGACGACAAGTTCAAAAAACATTTCTTTATCACTGCCTTGTCTTGCAGTATCTATTTCATCTCCGACGTTTACATCATCAGAATTTATATCTCTTTGAGCATTATTTGTTTTATTTAAAAGTTCGGTTTTTTTTTCTATCAAAAAATTTTTTATTTCTGCTAAATTTTTTTTATTCATTGTAGTCTCCGTTTAGAAGTTTGTAAACACTTTAACCATTTTTAATTTATCGTTTTCTTGACCACTTACTCTTATGCCTTTAGATGCTGTATCCATAAGATAATCACATATTTCTTGAGTTATTCTTTCTCCAGGTATTACTACAGGTATTCCAGGAGGATAAGGCGTTAAAGTTTGAGCAGCTATATGTCCAACAGATTTTTTCAAACTCACCTTTGTTATACTATTTGAAAGAAACACATCTCTAGGATTCATAACCATCTCAGTAGCTAAAGATGGAATTTTAAGCACCCAATTTTTTTGTTTACCGTGATATTTTTTACTTATACTTTCAAGCGCTTTTACAAAAGCCTCTATATCAGACTTAACCGTACCTTCACCTGGAATTGCTACCAAATTAAATAAATCAGCATAATCAAGTTGAATGTTATACTCTTTAGACAAAATGTTTTCAATCTCATATCCTGAAAGCCCTGTTTTTGTAACATTTACGGTAAGCTTTGTTATGTCTAAATCAAAACCCAATTTATTTATTTCTTGTCTGGTAAAACATTTCATATTGTAAATGTTTTTATTTATGTAAGAACGCCCCCACTCAGCTATATCTATAACTTTACCAAAGTCTTCTTTTCCATGCAAAACAACATGTCTTCTAGCTAAATCAATAGTTGTAAGAATTAAATAATTAGGACTTGTGGTTTGAAGCATTGAAACTATTTTTTTTACTCTGTTAAAATCAATAAATTTAGATTTAAAATGTAAAACCGACCCTTGAGACATTGCTGACAAAGTTTTATGCGTTGACTGAACACATAAATCGGCTCCACTCTCAACAGCAGATTCAGGCAGTATATCGTTAAAATGCAAATGCGCTCCATGAGCTTCATCAACAAGAAAAATCTTACCTCTTCTGTAACACAAGTCCGCAATTTTACTCAACTCAGTAACAATACCATTATAAGTGGGGCTCGTTATAAACACAGCTTTTGCTTCAGGATATTTATCCAAAGCCTCTTTAACCTGATCGTAAGTCATGCTAAAAATCAAGTCTAGACTTTGATCTATCTTAGGTTGAACCCAAATAGGCCAAACACCAGACATAATAATTCCTGCCATTATAGACTTATGAGAACTTCTTGAAACTATTATTGAGTCGCCCGGATTACATGCCGAAAGAAACATAGCCATGTTACCAATAGAAGTACCATTTACCAAAAATAAAGAACGTTCAACACCATATGCTTCTGCCATAAGCTCTTGAGCTTTTTTTATTGGTCCGACAGGATCATGCAAGGAATCTACTTCATCAAAAACCGTAACATCAAATTTAAAAACCTCTTCGCCAATATAGTTTTTTAATTCTCTATCTATACCTCTTCCGTTTTTATGTCCCGGACAATGTAGAGATATAACATCTCTTTCTGCATGTCCTAAAAGCGTATCAAACAATGGAACCTTAGACTGTCTTCCAAAGTTTGAGTTTTTTACTTTTTTCATTATGCTATTTATCCCCTAAGAATGCCCGGTAGAAGACTCGAACTTCTGACCTCTTCCATGTCAAGGAAATGCTCTAACCAACTGAGCTAACCGGGCAATATATATCTACATGAAAACAAGGTGCGGGCCGGAATTGAACCGGCGAATAACAGTTTTGCAGACTGCTCCCTTACCACTTGGGTACCGCACCAACAAACTAAATGTTGGAAAAGTATATTAAAAACAGCGTTCTCTAGTCAAACTTTTTATGCATAAACAATATTTCACTTTTGATTTTACCAAAATCAATATGCTATATTTGTCAAGGAAATTAAGAGATAGAAAATTATAAATTCATTAAAACTAAAAAACTTATTACACTAGATAATACAGAAACCAAATGCACATGATTTATTATGTAAATTATTTAATTTTCTTTAAGTTGAAACATAAAAATAGAAACAAAAATATCAAAAATAACAACAGTGATTATAAACACGCTATTATGAAGTTAAATGTAATAGAAACTTTTAGTTTATAGGTAAAAACAAAATATCATTTTATCAATAAAAAATTTAAAGTCTATATGTTTTCTAAAAAATATAAGAGAAAGTTGAAAATATTGAAAAATAAAAACATCAAAAATGACGCTTACTTTATGTCTCAAGCCTTAAAAGAAGCCCATAAAGCCAGAAAAATTGGAGAAGTACCCATAGGTGCAGTTATAACTTGCAACAACAAAATAATTGCACAGGGGTTTAACAAATGTATTATATTGTCTGATCCTACGGCACATGCTGAAATTGTAACTTTGCGCAAAGCTGCTAAAAAATTAAAAAACTACCGCTTGAACAATTGCTCCATATATGTTACAATCGAGCCTTGTGTGATGTGCACGGGTGCTCTTATAAACGCAAGGATAAAAATGATTATTTTTGGAACATATAATGTAAAATCAGGAGCATGCAAAAGCGTTTTTAAAATAACTAAAAACAAAAAGTTAAATCACAAAATAGAATTTTACGGTGGAGAAAAAAAATACTTAAACGAAAAGTGCGCAAACGTAATTAAGAATTTTTTTAAGGAAAAGCGCAAAAAAACTAACAGTGGGGGGTGAACAGGATTTGACGGAAGTGGTATAGGTAATGACAGCAGGTCGGAGTTGGTCGATGGCTCCGCAAAAATCGACTGAAAAATAAACAACAAAAAGAATTCTGTCCTTGTACAACCAATGCTAAAGACTTTTGGCTTTAGTCCTATGTTTGTACTTCCACTTGTTGCTTAACGTGACAAATTTTACCTTAGACACCTGCTATAGGGATAAAATGACAAGAGCAGGTTAGTTTTAAACAGCTTGTGTGCCGTAAGTTTAAAACAAAAATAAAAGGCACTGGTTTATAGCATAGTATGCCCGATTACGGTGTTATAAAACGAGATAAATTTCGGGCTAAACCTGTAGCTAAGTCTTACTAAACACTTTCGGACGCGGGTTCGATTCCCGCCACCTCCACTAAGCTCTTTTTTTTACAGTGTCGTAAAATTTGAAAATAGAATATTTTTCTGTAAATATAAAATATAAATAATGAATATACACAAAAATACCTTAACAAAATTAGCACTAGATTATACTCGTTTACATACATACATATATATATATATGTATGTATGTATGTAAAGGAATAAAAAATACTAAGATAAAATCAAACAATTTTATCGTTTGCTCCAGTAAAAACATTATTATACCCAACCTGTTTGTCTTTATGCTGAATTTCTCCCATATATTTTTCTATAAGCAGCCCATACAGTTGAAAGAACATCTTGATACAACAGGGAACTCTCTATGTTGATTCTTGCTTTGTATTCACTTTTATAGATTACAGCATTTTAGGTTCTTATGTATTTTTACACAAAAAAATAAATTTTGTCGACGTATAAAGTTAAACCTTCATATTGTATATAAGTCTTCTTTAAACGTTATTTTTCTTTAAAAATAATTCTATAAGTCTTGTTTTCATATTATATCTTCTGCTAGTTAAGACTAAGCCTATTAGAACTAAGTTTGTACTATATTATTATTATAATCTTCTCGAAAGAACTATTAGCTCTAAGAGGCACATACTTTTAATCAAAATAAGTAACTAAAATATATGCTCAAACAAAATGTCTACCCCACATCATAAGCAATTCGTATGGTATTACTCTTCATAAACAGTATAAAAAATCCAATGCCATTTTTCTGTTCTAAAACAATAAACGAACTAATATTATATATTATTCCCTGTCCCAATTAATATTAACCCAAGCACTCAAAGGTCCATAACACCATTAAATATGCACACTATTTTCTTGTTTACTAATCATATTTTTAATTTTTCTATATATCCTGTTATCCCAAAAATGTATGACTTAATAAATTATATAGCCTTCTGCTCTTTTTATTTTATCATCACTATTTTGCCTTTTAATCGTTATTATTTTGTATTATTTTCTGTTTTTCCTTAAAGACAAATATGTGTCGTCTTTCCTTTTACTTATCTCATTTTCCATTCTTTCATTGTACACAATCCTATCTTTCTCTATAACAATTTGACTCTTTAGATTCTCTGTCAGTATTGTTTTTCCAGTTCTAGCTTTTACTTCCATTTTCTTTTTTTATAGCTTTGCATTCTCATTATTATTGGCTGTTATAATTAAATACTATTATCTGTCTCGTATACACCTTTTATGATGATAAACAATAGACAGTAAATATTCAACAAATATTTTAGTTCAAAAAGCTAGTTAAAGGTTAAGGTATAAGAAGTAAAAAAAATAAAAATCAAAATACAAATTTTGGATATTTTTAATTTTCTGCTACAATAACGATTCCAGATAATCGGTTGATTGCCCGATGGTGTAATTTGGTAACACGTCTGCCTCTGGAGCAGGAGTTTCCTGGTTCGAGTCCAGGTCGGGCAGTTTTTTATAATATGAAATTTTTGATTATTTTCATTAAAAACAGCAATATATAATACCTATACAGACGAATTATTAATTGAGAAATTCCGTAGAAATATATGTTAAACTAAACTATTGAATTTGTAATTATGTTTCAAAGTCAAGATTGGCTTTTTAAACCAATTGTATGCAAAAAAAACAAAAGACCATCATCTTTGTTTAATAAATTTATTTCAAAGAGTAACTTGTTAAATATTGTTAAATGTAAATTTAAGAACTGAACTGTGCATAAGCCCACATATAATATAGACCAGTAACAGAATAAGATAAAATATAAATAGAGCTATACATTTTATTTGATTGGCTCAAAAAAACTTAGTAATAATAAAGATTGGTGTTTCCGTTCAAAACCTATAAATCTCAGATCTTAAAAAGATGAAGCTTAAAATAGATTGTTATTCAAAAATACAGAAAATGCAAACTATTATTAAATAATATACTAACTTTATGTTAGATTATTTAAGAAATACAAAAACTCTAAACTTTATTCACGTAAAATTATTTTTGTAAATTATCAAAATTTGGAAATTATAGAAAGAAAAAAATATTATTGATTTTGATCAGATAATTGTTTCAAATACCATCAAATCCTAATAAATATGAAAAAAATAAACGAAACATTGAGCTCTATATATACGTAAAGAGAAATGTTCTATTTATTGATTTAACAGAAAAATCGATATATAATTGAAATCATAACCTTTTTAATATCAAATTATCTATATTTTTATTAATGAAACAACTTTTGCACTTCAAAAAAGTTTGAACTGAGTTTTCCGTCCCTATTAAAACAAACTTTTCCATTATAATTGTTAATTGTATAATTTTCTGCAAAATATTTTCTTTTTAGTTAAATTTTAACTTTAAATACTGACAATACGTCTCTTGTTTAAAAGAGCATTTCAAACATTTGAAATATATAAATCGATTTATTATTTTAAAATGCTAGCACAAATTTTAATAATGAGTTTAAAAAGAATGAATTTTTAAAAGCTTGATAGTATAAATCCCATAATACCATTGTTTTATTGTCGTTGTTATTAAAATAGGATAATATATCGAATGGTTTTCGTGAATTTATATTATATATAGATATAGGAAAAGTGGTTGACCAAAAAAAAGCTTATAGGCACAAAAACGTTTTATGTTTTACATACACTATCAGAAGTCAAGCATCAAGCAATTTAAAGTTTTCTTTGTATTATCTTTCATCTCTCTCATTCAATCATTTTGATCAAACTCTTCTGAAGCATAAAATTTTTGTATACATTCAAATTTTATCGCTGTTTCTTCTTTTATCTCTGCGATGACAACTGTAGACACACCATTAGTATTCCCTGACTTTTTTGTCATTTATAATATGTTTTTTAAATTTACCTTACTGCAATAAGGTAAATTTTATCGCAAAACCAATAATTAAACATTATATATTAGCACATACCAACTAAAATTGCTTTTTTCAAATCTTATTATAAAACTTACGGTGATAATTATATGTATATGTTAGCTTGTTAGCTTAAAAAACATTTTTGGTTTCTACCGCCTTTACTACAACATTTTTACTAATCTCCACAATTAGTGTGTAAACTAGACATTTGCCCCACACAGCCATGCGTTATAGAGCAGCTCTTACTTTTTATCTATAAATCCTCATTTTTTCAATACATACAATGAATAAAAGAAAAAGCACGCTTATAGCTTTTGGATGTATTTATAAATTTTTAATATCTTTCTGTAGTTTTTTCATATTGACAAATGTAATATTTTATTTTACGATCGCGTGCGGGTACTCCGTATGATAGCCTAGCGGTTTGTTTAATTCTGACTGACATAACTTTTACAACAAGGTTATTATAAAATGAATTATTCTTAAAATATAGTCTTGTATTTGTTTTTAAGGAGGTGTCAGACTGATGAAAAAAGATATAACTAAACATGTTTGCAGAGGCATCTCAGGTTTAACACAAAGAAAAGCCAATAAGACCATCATGGCATTAATCAAAGTTATATACAATCAACCTTAAGAACGGAGACGTTGTTTCTCTATCAGGACTTGGTTCTTTTAAAGTTAAACTAAAAAAAGCAAAACAAGGAAGAAATCCTAAAACTAGAGAGTTAATATCTATTCCAGAAGGAAAAAAAGTTTCATTTAAACCTACTACGACTCTGAGGAGAATAATACAATTTAAACAGTTATAATATACAAACGTACAACCTTATAAAAATCTGGCAAAATTGTCGCATTATCTGTTCATAAAATCAATCAAATAAAAAAAGAAGATATGCTAAAAATCTTGATGTTCCTGAAAAACAAAATTTAACATATTGATTGTTCTAAAAATGAATTGCCTATTTGTATAGTCTGCATAAAACCTCGAAGATTTAATGTTGGTTTGCGATTCTGCTTATCCAGCACAGTTTTGTCTGAAGTTAAAGTTTATTTTTTATGCCTTTATTGAAAAGAAATAGTGTTTTCCTAATTTTACAAAAATATCTGAGAAAACAGCAAAATGTTTTTAAATTATACTGACAACTAAGCAGAAATGGTTGTTGAAGATAATAATTTTCAAAAAATCTATAAAATTTTGTAAAAAGTACAATGTTCTTATCATGTCAGATAATGTATACTCAGAATTAACTTTTAGTGATTATTTGTATACTCTTCAATTTTTAAGCTCTTTTTCAAAAACTTTTAATATGACTTGGATGGAGACTTGGCTTGGAAGGTTGTAAAGTAAAAAAACAACTTATTCATTAGAAAAATTTAGATCATTTTTAGATTATAGTTCTCTGTATTTTATGCAACTTGCCTATGTAATAGTTTTAAACGCGTTCATGAGATTGCGTTAGAGAATTATTTTAAGCATTTACGAAAAGAATAAAATATGATTTCGCAACGTTCAAAAATCTAGATGGAAAACTAAAAAAAACAAAAGAACTATGTATATATGAGTCTTCTAAGTTATTTGGTTAAAAAAAGATCTCTTTCTGTAGTTAAAAAATTTATAAAAAATTGGCACTATTGTTTTTCAAATATAAAATTTGACAAACATGACAAAGAATCCATAAGGATGTCTCTTGTAACACATGAAAAGATTCCACAACGCTATTATTAAGGGTAGACCAAGAAGTTTACAAAAAACTTCAATGAAACAAATGAGGTGTGTTTTTATTATGGATAAATGTATCAATGTAGGACTTGTAGGTTATGGAACGGGTAGGAAAGGGTGTAGTTAAAATTTTGGAAGAAAACAAAAAAAAAGCTTTAAGAAAAGTAGGCAAACCTATTTGCATAAAATCAGTATATTACGAAGCATCCGTTGGCGGTGTAATACCCGTAGTTCAAGGTTTAAACAAAGGACTTGCTTCAGAAAAAATTCTTGAAATAAAAGGAATTCTAAACAGCACAACAAACTTTATTTTGAGCAAAATGACAAAAAATGGTGTAAATTACGAAACTACCTTAAAAAGCATTCAAAATTCAGAGTTTGCCAAAGTTGATCCATCTTTTGACATTAACGGTATAGATACAGCAAACAAACTTGCAATTCTTTCTTCCATTGCTTGGGGAAGCTGGATAAGGGTAAAAGGTATATATGTTAAAGGCATATCAAATTTAGATATTGAAGATGTTCTAATAACGCAAAATTTTGGTTACAATATAAAACTTATAGGTTGTGCTAAAAAAACAAAAAACGGCATAGACCTTTCCGTGCCAACCTTGTCTTGTAAATCACAATCATGCGTTTGCAACAATTGAAAATGAATATAACGCCGTTATGGTTACAGAAAAAAATTCTGGTGATGTTTTAATTCTACGGCAAAGGCGCAGGACAACATCCTGCTGCAAGCGCTGTAGTATCAGATATTATAAATCTTTCAAAAATTTATAGTTACAAATACTGCAGGGATTGTACTAGACACTGTCTATAATAAAAGTATAAAAAAATTAAAATTCTTCCTTCAGGTAAAAGTAAAGCATCTTATTATTTAAGGTTTTCAATTTCAAATACGCCAGGCGTGCTGTCAAAAATTTCCAGAATTCTCAGCAAGTTTAAAGTTTCAATCGCAAGTCTCACTCAATCTGACATAAACAATAATAACTGTGCCCAGATAATTATAATTACGCATAAAACCTACAGAGAAAATTTAAAAAAGCTTTAAAACAAATTAATATCACAAAAACCATAGTAAAATTCAAAATTGTAAAAATTAAAATAGAGATTTAAAATGAACCGAGACACATTATTTTGCGTAGAACGAACAGTATAACTATTATATTTTTTAAAATATTATTAAAAACAAAAATTTCTAGATAATTTTGTTAATTTAACACGTTTTAAACAAAATAAAATGTTATTAATCATTATCAAGACGTCGTATAAACAATACAAATAATAGATAAATTGCTCTTATAGCCAACGAAATGAATTCTCGTTTAACACTGCAGAAATCACAAATCTGTTTTTTACAATTTTCATTTTGAAAGCTTTAAAGATTTGATTTTAATTAAAATTAGACGTAACTTACAAACATGGGATAAATAAAAGTGACATTGTATCTGGCAATGATGTTTTTGTTGAATATGTTGCAGAACGCTTATAATGTCTAGCGTACATATTGATAAGATGCAAAAACTATAGCAGTAGTAGTAGTTTTACTTCGCATATAAAATTTATGAAGTAATTAAAATAAAGCAATTCTACAATAAATGTTACAAAAGATTTAACAAAGGTATTATTAAAAATTATTGAATATACGTTAGTGAGGCACAGATGTTATTAAAAATAAATAAGGTTGTTCCTTAAAAATTATATCGGAGAATATAAAAAATTAAGAAAACTATCATCTTAATTTTAATCTTAAAAAAACAAATGAATAAAAGTACTGCTCTTGAGCTTCTTGATTTATAAATAAAAAATTTATAGTTTATGAAAAAGAGAAAAATCAACTTAAGAGATTTTACAGTCAAAGTATATTTCAAAGTGGGAGTAAAACAGCATAAATGATGACACAAGCAATTATCCTATATACTTATTACAACATTAGAATGATTAAAAGGGATTTGAGCTTGAAACTCGAATTCGAATGGTTTGTATGTAAGTTTTTAGCGTATTTCCGTAAAATGCTAAACAATCTTTTTCCGATAAATTGTCGCTGAATATCTTGCCTCCAATTCCCCCAAATTTCTTTGAGCTGTACGTTAGCTCTGCTGGCGATTTGTGTAATTCACGTTGTACGACGAGTCAGTAAATACCACCGCTCTTTCTTGCCTTCCATCAACCTTTCAAAATCTTCCTCACTTGTTGCGCCACCGCATATCCCTTCACAAACACCACTGCGTCCGCATCCCCCCTATCTTAATATCATTTTGGTAATGAAAGCAAAAATATAACTCAAATAATTGACGCAAGCGTGGATTTAAAGAAAGAATTTGAAACAATAAACTTAAAGTTGGACTTGATTTTGGAGAGATTAAAGAAGTAAAATTCAGTAACAGTTAAATGGAATAAAAAGAGAAATGAACAAGAACTCTTTAAATTTTCTAAAAGGAAGGGGAAAAGATGAAAAAGATTATTTTTTTAAGTTTTGTTTTGCTCGTCTTTCTTGGGTTATTTTGTTCATGCGGTAAAAAGGACAGAGATAAAATTTTTCGTAATCCAGCAACAGAGATATACAACAACTACGCGAACATAAGTTTGAAGGATATAGAAGAAGACATCAAACGGAAAAAAGATAAATTTGACGAAATAGGTAGACAGTTTATAGGTACGAACAAAAAGTACACGAGCGAGTATTATAAAGCTGAAGAAGATTATAATATAAGCATAGCCTACCTGAATGAAAGAAAAATGGAAGAATATCAACAACAACAAACCATTCGTAAAAATGCAGAGTAAGGCAAAATTTGAATAGGAACTTCTAAAAAAAGAATGACAAAATAAAGAGATTAGTTGTTAAAACCAAAGTATTGAGAAGACAAAAGAGATATGGGAAAGGTATAATAATGAAAGGATACTAAAATGAAAATTTCTGAGTTCAAAGATAAATTTAAACATATTAGAGATATAGGTTTTGTTCGTACGAAACGCGCCGGTGCTACTGGTATAGGGTATACGCTAGAAAGTCTTTTAGGAATTTCTGAGAACAACAGCACTAACCCAGATATTGAAGGAGCAGAATTAAAAGCGCATAGAACAAATGTTAATGGGTTAATTACTTTATTTACATTTAACAACAAAGTTTGGAAAATGCCACCTTTAGAGGCTGTTAAAAAATATGGGAATATTGATAAAAACGGAAGAAAGGGTTTATATTACACAATGACTTTAAAACCAAACAGCGCGGGACTTTTTCTTGATGTTGGGAAAACAGAAATATCAGTCAGACATGTTTCAGGCGATATTATCGCTGTTTGGCGACTTCAGGCAGACTGATAGATTTATTCAGAAAATATCTGCTCTGCTTTTTATTTCTACCTTTACAGAAGAAAGAAACGGTGTAGAGTATTTTCATTATTATAGAGCGCAATTGATGCAAGGAACTTCACCGGCATTATTATTAGACCAATTCCGCGCTGAAAATATATTGGTTGATTTAAGATTACACGATAAAGGAACAATGGCGCGAAATCATGGAACAGGATTTAGAACTTATGAAGACAAATTGCCGCTACTTTTTAATAGTATAAAGGATTTATAATGTATAAAGTTGTCAGAAACGCAAAATACGATTATACAGGGCAATCTTATAGTTCTTCTTATCCTAATCTTCATAAATATCCTGCTACAATGTTGCCGCAAATAGGTATAGATATACTTAAAGAATTGAATATATCTAAAGGAAGACTTCTTGACCCATATTGTGCGGTTCTGGTTCATCTTTTTCAAGCGGGCTGGAATGCGGTATAAAGGAGATGTATGGCTGCGATATAAATCCTCTTGCTGTGTTGCTATCAAAAGTTAAATTTACAAAAATATCGCCTGACAAACTTTTAGAAACCCGTAAAGCATTTAGAAATAGTTTATATGATTTTATAAAGAAGGAACAAAATATTGAAGTGTTGTCACATCCGCAGATAACAAACATTGATTTCTGGTTTTCAAAAAAAGTTATCAAGAACCTTACCGTTATGAAATATTTTATAGATAAGATTAAAAACGAAAATATACGCAACTTTTTCCTAGTTCCATTCTCAGAAACTGTTAGGGAATGCTCTTATACCCGCAACAATGAATTTAAGTTATTTCGTATGAAATCCGAAGAATTATTAAATTTTAATCCAGATGTAATAGGCGTATATTTTAAGAAGTTTGACAACGCATTTTCTTACTATAAAAACTTCTATTTACCTAAATTGGAAGACATTACAAAAGTTGAAATAAAATATGACAAATTCAATTCTGCAGATAAGCATTTTGATGTTGTGTTGACAAGCCCACCTTATGGCGATAGTCACACAACTGTCGCTTATGGTCAGTTTTCTGCTCTTTCTAACGAATGGTTAGGTATAGATTATGCTCGCAAAATAGACAGCATGTTAATGGGTGGACAAAAATTAAAGGAAAATATAAAAGCAGGCGTTGTTGCTGACTTTGTATCCAAAATTGACAGCGTTGAATAAGAAAAGAGCGTTAGAAGTTTCAGCGTTTTATAACGATTTAGGAAGCTCAATAAAGAAAGTTACAAGAAACATACGCAAAGGCGGCAAAGCAATTTATATAGTTGGAAACAGAACGGTTAAAAATATTCAATTGCCGACAGACCAATTTATTGCAGAAAAATTTGAAGAAAATGGATTTAAGCATTTAATCACATATGAACGAGCATTAAGCAATAAATCTAT
>JAISWG010000015.1 GCA_031271205.1 Endomicrobium sp. | reverse complement strand
GCGCAACCGGGGGATAGAGAAGGAATAGCCTATGCAGGAAAAAAGTTTTTCTTTCAAAGGCGTTTTTAAGCTGTTGTAGTTGTTGTGTTGTGTCTTTTGGCAAGTCTGGCAGGCAGTGGGAGCGTGCCACTGCCGATGAACTAATAGTCTTTATAAATAATAAAGACTATTAGTTCATCGTAAACACTGTACCAAACTTGTTATCTTTTGCCATATTTTATATTTTACTACTTAAAATCTTTACCTGCGGACAATTTAAGTTTTAATTTTTAACAGTCATTTTGGATGCTCAAGCTTAAAAATCATTTGTCCTCTTTTCCCAAAATCACTATAGTCTGGTTTTGGCGGACCCATAATTTTGTAATCAAAGCCTTTTATTCTACTAGAAAGAGCTACCGCCATTTTAAAGAAGGCGACGTATTCTTTAGGGTTGCGAATTTTTACTTTGCCAACTTCGTTAACATGAATTAAGCTTGGAACGCAGGTCTTCATTAAGTCTGCCTCGTTTACCGATAGGCTGCATTTTTTAGGGTCACCCGCACCGTGTTTGTACATGTAGTCAAAAAAGCGAATATATCCTTCTACGAATTTAGGCGATTGTAGGAGTTCTTCATAATTTATGTCTCGGAAATAATCTTTGCCAGCAACAAGTCCTTCCATATTTTTTATATTCATTTTTGAGAGAATATCATAGATTTTGGCATATAGGTTTACAGGGTGTCTGTAAAATTGTTTATTTGTCCCATTGAGGTACTCCCCAAAAATAGCGGTTGGAAAGAAAAGATGTATTTTTTTAATTTTTGAGCGTTAATACTGTTATACTACAAGTCCAAAAAAATAACTAAGACATTAAATGCACTCAAGCAAACATTATGGGAAACAAAGCCAAGACTTTCCAATAATGCATTTGTAGTTTAAAGAAGAGATTATATAATAATAACATCTATTTGCACTAAAATATAATCGTTACATAAACAGATTTAGACTTAAAAGAGATACTCTCTTAGAGATTTTTTTCTGACACATTTTTCTTTTTTTAAATATAATAATATATACATTATTATAGATATTTCTTTTCGTTAAAAAATTTATTTCATAGGGAACTGTAATGCCCAAAAACAACAAAAACTTAGACAAACACTATCTTTTTTTTTATTAAAGAAGCGGTTTGAATTTCTCTTCTTTATTGCATTCTGATACTTAGTGTGTGCCTCTCTCTATATGGAAATTTTTGTGTGTATCTGCTTCCGCTCGTTACTTCTCTTTTAGCCGCTCTCTCTGGAACTTCCGGTTACTCTTCATTTTCACTAATAGCGGCATAACAATGTAGTTGCTATATTCTCAACATTCTCTTAAAAAACTCAAAATCCACATTACCCAATTAAAATTTACCAATTAAATCATTTATTATCTTTAAAACCTTTCTATTTTTATCAATTAGGTATATAATTATTTCATTTAGAAAAAATCCAGCAACTTATTGTTGTTTTTTTTTATTTAGCAATGCCACATTAATAAACCCTTTAAAAAGTGGATGAGGTCTCATGGGCCTTGAACCGAACTCAGGATGAAACTGCACTCCTATGAAAAACGGGTGATTTTTCATTTCAATAATCTCAGGTAACACATCTTTATGATATGCAGAGATATACAATCCGACTTTTTTCAAGAGTTCAACAAATTCCGGATTCACTTCATATCTATGTCTATGACGTTCTTCTATTTCTAAAGATTTATATAATTTATGAGCTAAAGTGTTTTTCCTTAGCTGAGATTTATAACTGCCAAGTCTCATTGTACCCCCTACATATTTAACATTTTTTTGTTCATCAAGTATTTTAATTACGGGATGTTTTGTGGCTTCGCAAAATTCCATTGAATTTGCATCTTTAAGATTAGCAAGATTTCTTGCCACCTCTATAACACTGCATTGCATACCAAGACATATTCCTAAGAAAGGAATTTTATTCTCTCTCGCATCAGTTATAGCTCTTATTTTTCCTTCAACTCCCCTGTTTCCAAAACCTCCAGGGACTAAAATAGCATCGTAATCCTTTAGTTTTCCTAATAAACCCTTATTCTCAGCGTCCAAATAATTTATTTCAGCTTTTGCTTTCAGTGCAGCAGCAGCAATATTTAAAGATTCATCAATAGATTTATAAGCATCCTTCAAATCAGCATATTTTCCAACAACAGCCACTTTAACAACCACAGAAAATTTGCCAAAAGACTTTATCTTTACAAACCAAGCTTTATCAAATTTCATTTTCGGCTTTATCTTAAGCTTTTCCATCACAATAGTATCAACTTTTTGATTATAAAACGCTTCTGGTATGTAATAAATTGAATGAGCATCCATAGCATCTACAACACAGTCCTCTCTTACATTGCAAAATAAGGCTATCTTTTTTTTTAAAGATTTATCTAGATGATGTTCCGTTCTGCATATAATCATATCAGGAGAAATACCTATTTCCCTTAACTTATTAACGGAATGCTGTGTAGGTTTTGTTTTAAGTTCATGGGCACCGGCTATATAAGGAACAAGAGTAACATGTATACTAAAAATATCTTCTTTTTTATTTTCAAGCTGAAACTGTCTAGCAGCTTCCATAAATGGAAGCCCCTCAATATCCCCAACAGTACCACCTATTTCAATAATAGAAATATCACATTTATCTTTCAAAGCTAAAAAACGTCTTTTTATTTCATCAGTTATATGTGGTATAACCTGTACTGTAGCTCCGTTGTAGTATCCACTTCTTTCTCTATCTATTACTGTGCGATAAATATCACCAGAAGTATTTGTATTTGCTTTACTTGTATAAACGTCCAAAAATCTTTCATATGTTCCTAAATCTAAATCGGCCTCTGCTCCATCTATAGTTACAAAAACTTCGCCATGTTGGTACGGATTCATAGTTCCAGGGTCAACGTTTATATATGGATCAAACTTAATCATGTTTACTTTAAAACCGTGAAGTTGTAAAAGCTTTCCTATACTGGCTCCAGAAATTCCCTTTCCTAAAGAACTTACAACCCCGCCAGTAATAAAAATATACTTTGACATTTTAGTAGTTTTCCTTATACGTATTCTTTGAGATTTTTGTAAAGTATTTTCCAGTAAAACACGCAGTACAAAAAGCTTGTTCTTTTTCAGTTGAAAAAGAACAAGCTTTTACAAGATTCTCTAAACTTAAAAATGTTAAAGTATTTACATCTAAATATTTCCTTATTTCTTCAACAGAATTATTAGCAGCTATTAAATGAGATTTTATTGGCGTATCTATTCCATAGTAGCAAGAATCTGTTATAGGTGGACAAGACAAGACAAAATGAATTTTCTTCACACCTGTCTCCTTTAAAACACCAATAATCCTTTTTGATGTTGTTCCTCTCACTATAGAATCATCAATAAGCACAATATCTTTACCTTTTACAACTTCTTTTATAGGTCGTAATTTAAGTCTAGCCGTAACATCTCTTAAATTTTGAGAAGGTTTTATAAAAGATCTACCCACATAATGATTTCTTACAAAACCGTTTTCAAAAAATATATTTGAAGCTTTTGCAAAACCCAAAGCTGCATAATAACCAGTATCTGGAACAGGCACAACAATATCTGCTTTTATACCTTTCATTTGCTTAGCAAGAAATTCTCCCATTTTCACTCTAGCTTCTTTTACAGTCTTGCCAAACATTATGCTATCAGGTCTTGAAAAATAAACTTGTTCAAAAATACAAGTATGTTGTTGTCTGGAGTTTTTATAAAAAAATGACTTTTTTATCTGTCCATTTTCTATAACAACTATTTCTCCAGGCATTATATCTCTTATATATGTACCACCTATAACTTCAATCGCAGACGTTTCGGAAGATATTATGTAAGAACTATCTATCTTCCCCAAAACCAAAGGTCTAAAACCGTTTTCATCTCTAGCACCTATAAGAGTTTTATCTTTAAGAATAACAAGAGAAAAAGCACCTTCAAGTCTATACAAAGATTTTGCCACAACATCGGCAAGATTTCCCTTAGACATAGCTATAAGATGTAATAAAATTTCTGTATCTGAAGTATGACTAAATATAGCTCCCTTTTTAAGAAGCATTTCTCTTATTTTGATAAAATTTGTTATGTTTCCGTTATGAGCTACAGCTACATTTCCATGAATACAGTTTATCTGAAAAGGCTGCGCATTTATTAAAGAGCTTTTAGCAGAAGTGGTGTAACGTACATGACCAATAGCTGCTGTTCCAGGAAGCTTATTCAACAAAGTGTCTTCGTTAAATAAAGTCGAAACAAGCCCCATAGATCTAAAAGTTTTCATTTTTTCTTTACCACTGATTGTTATGCCTACAGATTCTTCTCCTCTGTGTTGAAGAGTTATAAGACCAGCTGAAGCAAGCACCGACGCATTTTCATTATTTTCTACACCAATAATTCCACACATAAAATCCCTTTTAAACAAAAAAAATACCCAACTAACACAAAACTACACTAAATAGTTATTAGTTTTTATACATTTATCTATTTACCTTATCAACTTTTTCAGGCTAGTTCATCATCATAAAATACATTTTATTTATGTTACATTTAAAATAATGCTTATTCAAGTAAAAGAAAATTACAAACTTATACAATGATCTATGTTTTGTAACTCATAATAAGAATTATAGGCTCTTAAATAAGCTATTGTTTTTTCAAGATTCGTAAGCAACGAACAACCACATTTAACAGCTATTTTTCTTATTTCAGAATTATTATGCAATTCATCAATGCTTAAATTTTTGTTTATGTTGATCACAAAATCAACTTTCCCTTCTATTATTACATCTACTGCTCTTGGATTACGATTCCAGTGAACAACCTCAGCTTTATAACCCCTGTCTTCAAGAAATTTTGTGGTCCCTCTTGTAGCATAAACAGGAACATCTAATTTGTAAAGATTATCAACTACTTCCATAAATTTAATTTTATCTTTTTCTCTCCCTGTACTTATTAAAATGCCCTTTTTAGGCTTTCTTATTTGTGTAGCTTCCATCGATAAAAGCATCGCGTGGTCAAATTTATCACCCAAACAACCAACTTCGCCTGTTGATGTCATTTCAACGCCTATTACAGGATCTGCCCCGTCAAGTCTTTGAAAACTAAACATAGATGCTTTAACACCAACATATGGTATTTCGCTTTCATCAATCAAAATCTTTTTCAGTCTCTCATTATTCATAACTTTACAAGAAAGTTCTGCTAAATTTATGCCAGAAACTTTTGAAATAAAAGGAAATGACCTTGAAGCTCTTGCATTACACTCTATTACCTTTACATCATTTTCTTTAGCTATAAACTGTATGTTAAAAGGTCCATTTAAATTAAGACCTTTCACTATTTTTCTAACTATATCTTTAATAATATTCACCGTACGTGTATATATTTTTTGTGACGGGAAAACCATAGTAGCATCACCGCTATGGACACCAGCATTTTCTATATGTTCCGTAACAAGTGACAATATAACTTCTCCGCCTTTAGCTACTCCATCGCATTCTATTTCTTTTGCATCAAGTATAAATTTTGAAATAACTACTGGAAAATCAGCTGAAATATCATTTGTTAATGACAGGTAATGTTCCAAACTTTCTTTGTCATTAGCAACGTTCATAAGTGTTCCAGACAATATAAAACTTGGGCGTATAAGTACTGGAAACCCCACTTTTTTTATAAACTTTTCTATTTCGTCTCTGGAAACAGCTGAAATCCACTCTGGTTGATCTATGCCAAGATTATCAAGCATTGCTGAGAACTTCTCTCTATCTTCAGCCCTATCAACGCTTTTTTGGCTATGCCCCAAAATATTTACTTTAGCCTCATTTAAAGATTGAATTAAATTATTAGGATTCTGCCCCCCCATACACGCTACAACTCCTTTGGGGTTTTCAATATCTATAATATCCAAAACTCTTTCTAAAGACAATTCTTCAAAGTAGAGCCTATCAGAAGCACTGTAATCCGTAGAAACCGTTTCGGGATTACAATTTATAATAATACTGTTGTTCTTTTTATTTTTAAAATAACTACTTGTCATAACAGAACACCAGTCAAATTCTAGGCTACTGCCTATACGATAACTTCCACTACCCAAAGTAATAATACTCTTTGTGTTTTTCTCAATAGACACATCATTATGAACACCATCGTATGTAAGATATAAATAATTAGATTTTGTTGGATATTCGGAAGACGTTGTATCTATTTTTTTTACAACAGGAAGAACATCTAGTTTTTTTCTCAGTTTTCTTATGCCAAAAGACAAAGTTCGTATATGTTTTATGCTCAATTTTGCTTGACTAGACAAACAGGCCAAAAGAAAAATTTTTGTAAGCTGAAAATCAGAAAACCCTTTGGACTTTAAGCAATGCAAATGTTTTTTTGAAACTTTTTTATAAGCATTATATATATCTTGAGCCATAAACAAATCTTTTTTTTCAACATGTTTCACAAAAAAATTAAATAATTCAGATTCAATATTCGCCAAATACAAAAGATGAGATAAAAACCAATAATCTATCTTCGTCTTTTCATAAACATATTCAATAGATTTTCCCCTTTTAAAAGTTTCGCAAATTGCAGAGACTCTCAAGTTTGTCGGTGACAAAAGCTCTTTATCGAGATCTTCGTCTAAAGCATCTTTAAAAATATTTACCGTTATGCCGTTTTCGTCCTCATTAACCATTCTAAGAGCCTTTTGCATAACTTCGCAAAAGTTTCTACCTATTGCCATAACTTCACCAACAGACTTCATTTGAGTACCTAAATTTTTAGAAACTCCTGTAAACTTGCTTAAATCCCAACGTGGAACTTTTAAAGTAACATAATCAAGTGAAGGTTCATAAAATGCCGATGTTGTACCAGTAACAGGATTTTTTAGTTCTAACAAATCAAAACCTATAATAATTTTTGCCGCTATATAAGCTATAGGATAACCCGTTGCTTTGCTTGCTAAAGCGCTAGAGCGAGAAAGTCTTGCATTGATTTCTATAACGTAAAAACCATAATTTTCAGGATTTAGAGCATACTGCACATTACACTCGCCAACTATACCAACATTTTGGGCAATTTTAATGGCTGTATCTCTAAGCATATTATTTTCTGTGTTATTTATCGTCTGACACGGAGCTATAACTATGGAATCCCCTGTGTGTATTCCCATGGGATCAAAATTTTCCATGTTGCATATTGTTATAGTATTTCCGGTTTTATCTCTCATTACTTCATATTCTATTTCTTTCCAGCCATGAAGAGATTTTTCAATTAAAACTTGAGGAGAAATCATTAACGCCGCCTGTGTAAACCTTTTCAACTCCACAGAATTTTTTGCAAGTCCACTACCCAGTCCACCCAAAGCAAAAGCTGAACGTGTAATAACAGGATAGCCTATTTGCTCAGCTGTTTTTAAAGCTTCATTTACTGTGGAAACTGCATGGCTTTTAGCTATAGGAACATTTATAGACTTCATTTTCTCCGCAAAAAGCTCTCTGTCTTCCGATAATTCAAGTGCATTAACTTGTGTTCCCAAAATCTTTACATTATATTTCTTCAAAACGCCACTTTTTTCAAGATCTATAACACAGTTTAGGGACGTTTGACCACCAAAACTTGAAATAATAGCAATAGGTTTTTCTATTTTAATAATTTTTTCGACCCAAAAAGAAGTGATAGGATACAAATAAATTTTCCTGTTTGGACCCTTGTTAGTTTGAACCGAAGCAATATTTGGGTTGATAATTATTACTTCCAAACCTTCTTCCTCCAATGCCTTTACAGCTTGAGAACCTGAATAATCAAATTCACCTGCCTGTCCTATAGACAATGCCCCTGAACCAAGAAGAATAACTTTTTGTCTTTTTTTATTTTTAGGCAACAAAAAATTTAAAATTGGCATTATTTTTTTACCTCTTTGTTATAGAAAGCTCTTGCAACTTCATTAATGGACAAGCTTTGTAATATAACAAGAATCAAAAATTCTAAAAAATTAAACATTTGAACGAAATGAAAACAACATATCTACAACAGAGTATCTTGTACACGTTCGAGTAGGGTGGGGGGGGTTATACCCATATATATAACAACTTATACCGCTCTGATCTACGTTAGCAAAGTTACAAAAAATCATTTAAAAACACATGCAACAAAAACAGCAAAAAAATAAAAAAAACAAAAACAACCTTTAAGTCCCTACACAAGACTGAAATTCGATCAACTTTAAAAATCGAAAAATCAACTAAATCAAAGAACCCAATGCTCCAAAATCTATTGATGAAGATTGGTTCACCAAAAATTACAATATATACACATACAAAAGTGATTTGATCAAAGTATATACAAAACTACAATTCACACAAGCCAACCAAATAACGACCCACAAAGCATTATATGTGTATTTGATTCGGCACAACCAACATCCAAAAAGCGATTTAATTAAGCCTGTTGCGCATATAGAGAGGAGATAATCGCTGTGAAAACATACCATCATCTGTAGTTACAACTCCAACAACTACTGCAACTTCACACAATGTTTTCATGATAAAATACATAAAAGCACAGATTTACGAGACACAACTTATATAGCATATTCATCCGAAAACAAGAAACAATCCAATACATACACTGAAACTTCATTACCCACCATAACAATAGTTAAATTTACATGTTGTTCTTTAATTTTTCCTATAAATATCTTCTTTTATAATCTCTTCTATTACTATAACAATCCAACAAGTTTATCCATAATCCACGACGTATCATTTGGACCACCTGAAGCTTCCGGATGAAACTGCACTGACATAAATGGCTTTATTTTATGTTTCAAACCTTCAACAGAATCATCATTGGCATTTTCAAACCATAAATCCCAACCAATTTGTATTGAATTTTTCGTTACAGCATATCTGTGGTTCTGACTAGACATGTAAGCATTTTTATCCGGAAGAGAAAAAACCGGCTGATTATGACTTCTATGCCCATGTTTTAATCTTTTGGTTTTAGCACCTGAAGCCAATGCTAAAAGCTGATGCCCTAAACATATCCCCAAAGTAGGCTTGTTTGAAGTTAGCACATCTCTTTTTATTCTCTCAACTAAATCTGCAGTATTTTTAGGATCTCCGGGACCATTACTTATAACCCATCCGTCGCATTTAACTGTTGAAAAATCTGTATCCCACGGCAATACTTCAACCTCACAACCTCTTTCTATAAGCATTCTCATAATGTTCCATTTTGCGCCACAGTCAATGACCGCAATTTTCTTAGAACCTCTGCCCATTATTTGTCTTTTTTTGGTTGACACCGACGGCATTAAATTAAATTTTGATGGATCGATATATTCTCTATCTTCAAAATGTTTTAAAAATTCAAATTTACTCTTATTTTGAGGTTTCGCACCTTCAGAAACAATTCTTCCCCAAAGATTCCCGCTTTCTCTTATTATCTGCACTAAATACCTTGTGTCTATTCCGGCAATACCCGGTACGTCTTGTTTTTTCATCCAATCTTCAAGAGATATTCCTCCGTCGTGATGATGACACCAACCATAAACGTCCGAAACTATTATGCCTTGTGTTTTTATTGAAGAACTTTCATGTCCATGAAGCGAAAAAAAATCCCCGTCTCCAGAGAAAGGTATTCCATAATTTCCAATTAAACAAAAACTAAACACCAAAATCTGTCCCAAATACGACGGATCTGTCATTGCCTCACTGTATCCGAGCATGCCTGTATTAAATACCATTTCGCCGCTTACCAAAACATTCGCACCTATAGCATTACCTTGAAGTCTCATCCCATTTGAAAGTTCAAGATAAGCTTTCTTATATCGCTTGTTAAAAAAACCCTCATTTTTCATCTCTTTAACCTCTGCGTACTTAAATTAATTAGCACAATACATATTAGCATATGGATTTTTGTTAACAGCCATGTATTTTGAAAAAAAATTCATCTTCAGATGTGATAAATCTTTTTTGAAAAATTTTGAATATAAATCAATATGCTTTTTCAAAAAAACAATATCTTTTTCGTCCAAAGAAACTTTTTCTATTTCTTTTCCAAATTTATATTTATCAACTTTGCCATTTATATATATATTCCCACCATGTATTCCCGTTCCACAAAATCTTCCTACTATCTCCTCATCTTTTGCAAGATTAAGCGCCAAAAGAATAATAGCCCCACCAGCCATGTATTCACCTAAAAAATCCCCGGCTTTCCCACCAACAACAATCAAAGGTTTCATTTTCTTATATTCCTTCATGTGAATTCCAGCTCTATAACCTACATTTCCCTCAATATATATTTCACCGCCTCTCATGGCATACCCAAGAGTATCCCCACACCCTCCATGAACAATAATTCTTCCAGAATTCATAATATTTCCAACCGCATCTTGTACATTTCCAAATACCTCTATCTCTGCTCCGTCCATATAAACTGCCATATCATTTCCAGGTGTACCTTGTATTTTAATTCTAACATTTCGAGACAATCCTCTACCTATATATCTTTGTCCAAAAACATTAGTCAACATTATATTTTTATCAGTTTTTATTTCATTATCTATGAAATCATTAAGCTCACGGTAATAAATATCCAAAACTTTTACTTTTTTCATATTTTACTCTCCTGCATATTTGATGCCAAGAATCTCAAGTTCTTTTTCATTCAAACCTATACCTCTAAGCATAAGCCTATTACCGCGCAAACTGTCAATTGCATTTATTCCCATACCACCGAGCATTTCTTGAATCTCGTGATTCCACGCTGATACTAAATTAACCAAACGTTTATATATAATATCTGGATCCAATCTTTTTTCAAGCTCCGGGTCTTGAGTTGCTATACCCCAGTTGCACTTACCAGTAATGCATGTGCGACACATATGGCAACCCATGGCTATAAGAGCTGCAGTTCCTATACATACTGCATCCGCCCCCAAGGCTATGGCCTTAACCACATCTGCGCTATTTCTTATACTTCCAGAAACTAACAAAGAAACTTGATTTCTTATCTCTTCTTCCCTTAGTCTTTGATCAATTGAAGCCAAAGCAAGCTCTATTGGAATTCCTACATTATCTCTAACTCTCGTAGGCGCTGCTCCAGTACCACCACGAAATCCATCAATAACAATTGCATCTGCTCCAGCCCTCGCCACACCAGAAGCTATAGCCGCAGCATTATGCACCGCTGCAATTTTTACAAATATTGATTTTTTATAATGAGTAACTTCTCTTAACGAAAATATAAGTTGCCTTAAATCTTCAATTGAATAAATATCATGATGTGGAGCTGGAGAAATAGCATCAGAACCTACTGGTATCATTCTTGTAGCAGAAACATCTTCTCCAACTTTACGACCAGGAAGATGTCCACCAATCCCAGGTTTTGCTCCCTGACCTATCTTAATTTCTATTGCAACTCCAGTATCTAAATATTTCTTATGAACACCAAATCTTCCAGATGCTACTTGAACAATAATGTTTTTCCCGTATTTATAAAAATCTTTATTTAAACCGCCCTCGCCTGTATTACAACAAATGCCAAGCTCCTCCGCAGCTTTAGCAAGAGATTCATGTGCATTTTTTGAAATTGCCCCATAACTCATAGCGGCAAATATTATAGGCACACTTAGGCTCACTTGAGGAGGAATTTTTGTTATCAGTTTTCCATTAGAGTCAAATTCAAGTTTTTCAGGCTTTCTGCCTATCATAACTTTTGTCTCCATAGGTTCTCTTAATGGATCTATTGATGGATTTGTAACTTGGCTAGCATTAAGAAGCATTTTATCCCAATAAATTGGAAAAGAATTAGGATTTCCCATGCTTGAAAGTAAAACTCCTCCGGTTTGAGATTGTTTATAAATTTCTTTTATTGCCGTTTCCGACCAATTTTTATTTTCTCTAAATTCAAGAGGATATTTTTTTACAATTAAAGCTCTTGCTGAACAAAGAACTACACATCTGTGACAGTTGACGCATTTCATATTATCAACCTTAAAAATATCTTTTTTCTCATCATAAGAATGAACTTTGTTTGAGCATTCCACAATACAAACTTTACATTTTACACACTTTTTTTCATCCCTTGTTACTTCAAATAATGGACTATTAAAATTTAAATTCATTTAATTTTACCTTCCAATGAAGCAATAACAGCTTCCCCGCCCTTTGGCGACCAAACCCTATCAGGATTATCACATATTATTCTTATAGCACTCTCTTCGCTTGCAACGTAAGTTCTGTCGCCTTTTTCTGCAGCAACCATAGAGCGAAGTTTTATCCTATCATTTAACGCTACCATTCCTTTCTGGCAGCCTAAAATTATCGAAAAAGGTCCGTTTATAAGCGCACTAGAGTAAACAGTTCTAATACCTTTAAGTTTGTTTTGGATTTCTTTACTTTCTCTTTCTATATCATCCCAGAAAGGGGCTGCTACTGTTTTTAACACCTCGTCCATTGGCATTTTATGTTTTCTTACAAGTAAATCAAAAAGATATGTTATTACTTCAGTATCAGTTTGCAAAGTACATTTATACCCAAACATCTCAACAAAACGTCTGTTGGCATCATAAGATGATATTTCTCCATTGTGCACTACAGACCAGTTAAGCATTGTAAAAGGATGTGCGCCACCCCACCAGCCCGGAGTATTTGTAGGAAACCTTCCATGAGCAGTCCACATGTATGCTTCGTACCTGTCCAACATAAAAAATTCGCCTATATCTTCAGGATATCCCACACCTTTAAAAGCTCCCATATTTTTGCCGCTTGAAAAAACGTATGCACCATTATATTCTTTATTTATTTTTATCACACATCTGAAAGTAAATTCGTCTTCATCTATAACTTCTTCTTTTGATATATAAATTCTTGGATAAACAAAATAACGCCATATTAGAAGAGATTGGTTTTTTATATTTGGAACAGCTTTCGTAGGAATGTTTCCAGCACTTTCTATTTCAAAATGTTTTGCAAGAAAATCTTCTACTTGAGTTTTAACACCTAGATTATCGTAAAAAATATGGAAGGCGTAAAACTCTTTATATTGAGGATAAATACCATAAGCAGCAAAACCACCACCTAAACCATTTGATCTTTCATGCATTAAAGCAATAGACTTAATAATTTCTTCACCGCTAAATCTTTTACCCTTTTTATCTATAATTCCGCTTATCGCACATCCAGATGGGATTCGTAAACCACCTTCTTTTTTTAACATTAAACCTCCAAGTAAAAACAACACCTCCAAAAACCGCAACGACGCACGCATATTCTCCACATAAGCGCCCTAAAATACCATACGACTTCCATAACCCATTTCATCTTGTTAGAGTGTACTTGAAATATAACCGAAAGTCAAAACAAACTTTGTTGCTTTCAACTGAAGACATAGACTTAAGTATAAAACTGTAAGGTACGTATAAAATTATCTTTTAGTAGGAAAAATCTATTTAACAATATATCCAACTTTAGTTTTTTAAACACAGCTCTGCTTTTTTACGATTAAGTTGTTTCTAAAATACAAACAAAAATCTATTAAAATCATCGTAAAATTCAAAAGATATAAAAAAATTACATTGTCATAGTTATAAAATATTTTATGAATTATACCACATATATAGCCTATTATAACAACTATCAAAAACCCCAAACTCTTTCCTTTGTTAGTTCTTGACCTATAAGATTTATATATTGAAAAAGGCCAAGCTGTGCCAAAACACACCATCATAAAAGCTTCAAAAATACTCATCTATCCTTCCTGCTTATCGAATTTTTATATTAAAATAATCTGTTAAAGTATCCACTACAAACCAAAAACAACTTATAGATAAATCTATAACTTTATAACTTCTCTCAAAACACAAACTATTAACCAACTTTGATTCCATTATTTTGCTTTATTTCATCAACAACAAATAACACTGCTTTCTACAATTATTTTCTTTAGAATCTTTTTCTTGGTTTTTATTTATTAAAACCTGAAATTAAAAATCCATTTAATATTTTTTGATTTTATTGATTTTTTTACGAAACAAACTACAAATGTGAAATCCCTATTCTCTTACTTTTTTTTACACCAAAACAGACATTTTAAAAAATTTTTAACTTCTTTTGTAAAAGCATCAAGTGCGCATTCATTGAACTTTACTACTTATAATAAAATACCTTCCATCTCATTTAGATTTACATGGGATTCCTAAATTTTTTAAAAGATTGTTTACAGTTGCTTTAAGAATTGTTATATCATTGGAGTCGTTTATAAAAGTAATGTCCGCCATATTGGCTGTTTTTTTAAGCTGCTGCCATGAACCTGAAACCTGAGATTCCCTTTCTTCAAACTCTACAAATTTTTTCAATGTTTTAGGATCACCAGGCCTTTTCCTTCTTTGCATTCTTTCAAAACGAATATCCTGAGAAGCGTCAATATTTATCAATACAAAATTTTTCCTTTTTTTAAGTTCGTTTATCTCTTCAGAATGCCTTATTGAAGTTATACAATACCTGCCGCCATCTCTTGTTTTCTCCAAGACTTTCCTTGCTAAAACTCCGTTGCCGTTCTCTTCGCGAATCTTTGTACCGAATATAACAAGATTTTCTCTTACAGGTTCGAGTCCAACTTTTTTTATTATCTCCCTTATAACATCAGACAAAGAGAAATGTTTGTATCCGTACTTTTGAGATATATAGTCTGCAACCGTATCTTTCCCAGAACAACAAAAACCGGTCAACCCTATAATCATTTTATACCCTTACACATACTCTTATAGTAAGAACTACAACCATATTTACACCAATTTTACCATACATTTTTACACTTTTACAAATTCTCAACGTACAGCATAGAGCACAAGTGCCGCTAGAAAATATAAGAAACGGTCTTAGTTTACAAACAATTTAAATAGATTTGTCATTGAAAAATATATACCTTTTTTTTGCTGCTTTTGAGAATCTCAAAGAAGAAACGCTTCTATCACAGTACAAAATATTCTCAATTTGTTTCACGACATTTTTTTTGCAAAATACTTGGCATTATCTTTACTAAAACACAACACCAGCCCATAAAACTACTAGAATTTAATAGAACTACATTCTTAATCGTCAGTTATTACTTCACGTCATGCCAAAAAACACCTTTACAAAAATACAATCCAGCAAATAGTAATTTTAAATTTTACAAATTGCGGGGGCAGGACTTGAACCTGCGACCTTCAGGTTATGAGCCTGACGAGCTACCGAGCTGCTCCACCCCGCGACTATAAGGATTGTATATATTTTTATTTATCCTTGTCAAATTTATCACCTGTTAGTTTATTTTATCAAAAACTTTATTGCTTGTTTAGAGTATAGAAACCTTACACCTACATAAATTTATGAAAATTAAAACCTTCATTTTGTGAAACTTTGGAAACAAACATAGCTTATTGTTAAAACTTAGAAAACTCAATTATTTCATCAGTTCAAAATAGTTATGTGATATCCGTATATTTTCCCAATATATTTTATATAATAAATATGGATCTACTTATATCTATCTTTCTTTTGCAATTCAATTACTTTTTCATTTCATAACCATTATTTTCAATAACTGCATATTGACGAATAGGAATTCCGTTTCTTGAAACCATTATAATATCCATATTTTTAATTTTACTAAAATCGCACTTCATGCTTTTATCTACATTCACAATTGCAACTCTTGAATAAGCCAAATCATCAGGAATAGCCCAATATTTAAACTGATTTACAGGCACTGGTCCCGTTAATACTTGCAATTTATTTTTTGTGTAATAAGCTATGGCACCACCCCATTGCTGAGTATCTGCTATAACATATTTAACGTTTCTTTTTACAAGATTATCTCCTAGCTCCCTCCAACCATAGAACCAATTAGTAGCATCAGTAACAGCAGCATGACGTGAAAAAAACATCAAAGGGACAATCGCATACTTAACATGCAAACCCAAAAGAAAAGATATAATAAAATTAAATACTGTTCCATATACTAAAATTTTTCTTTTTATTTTTGAGTTATTTTCAAGCAAGTAAGCACAACACATAATACTGAAAGCAAAATAAGCAAAGGCTGGCCAATTTGCTTCTGGATTCTTTTTAAAAGCTGTAAACAGGAAAAACATTATTATTGGTACAGAAAAAGATACAATAAAATTTTTTTTTGAGCTCTTTGAGTAAAAATAACTGATTGCCGCAACAATACCAGAAATGAAAATAACAGGACCTACAGCAAGACACTGTGAACCAAAATAGTCAAAAATATAATTAAAATGAATTTTATTATTTATACTTACCAAGCCATGATAAAGTTGAAATGTGAAAGACGCCCATTCATGTTGTAAATTCCAAATAATAACAGGCAAAAACACAATGAAAGAGATAATAAACATAAAATAAAGATGTTTATTTTTAAACCAGTGCCACTTTCTGTCTGCAATTATGTATACAAAAAGGCTCAATCCAAACAATATAGCAGTATATTTTGACAATAAAGCTAAGCCAAAAAACAAGCCTGTTATATACCAATATTTTACTTGATTACTTTCAATCAAACACCACAAATAATAAACGCTCAAAGAAAAAAACAAAAACACAGGTATGTCAGGAGTTATTATTATAGAAGCTGTCATCATTTCAGGAAAAGTATTTAACACGATAACAGACGCTGCAGCTATAACTTCATTAAAAAGCTTTTTAGCCAAATTCCATATCAAGAAGCTGAGCATTATAGTAACTATTATAGAAGAAAACCTTACTGCAAATTCAGAATTGAAAAATAAGGTAGTTGCTTTTATAAACCACGCCACCATTGGAGAATGGTCAAAATATCCTAGAGCTAAACGCTGGGACCAAAGCCAATAATACGCCTCATCTGGGTGAAGTTCTATGGAAGCAGATAAAAATATTTTAAACAAAACAACAAAACAGACAATAAAAAAAGCATTTTTTCTGCAAAACAATTTATCCATAAAACTCCAGCCAAATAAAACATTGGTTTATGATTTTACTACTTTGTACACAATATTGCAATGCCAGACAAGATTTGCTAGTTTTATAAATTATGACAAAAAATACTGATTCTTTTAAAGTTTTCACAGACTGTTCTGAATTTCCGTTAGACAGACCGTGTATTTATCAAAAAAATAATAATTTTATTTGTAAAAAATGCAAAAATTATTCAAAACTTTCAGTTAAGAAAGATAATAAGCGCATTCTAATTATTAAACTTGGAGCTATAGGTGATGTTTTGAGAACTACTTTTATTTTAAACGGTTTAAAAGAAGTTTACCCTAAAAGTAAAATATCTTGGATTACTGATATAAAAAACACCACTGTTCTTGAAGGTAATAGTTTGATAGACAAGATAATATGTAATGACAAAAGTGTCATAAAATATCTTGTAAAAGAATTTTTTGACATTGTCATAAACTTAGATTTAGCTTTTGAAAGTTTATCTCTTACAAAACTCTCAAACAAAAAAAAAGTCCTAGGATTTACTTTAGACAATTACAGAAACATAATAACTTCAAACAATTATGCCAAAGAATGGCTTAAAACGAGCGCTTATGATAAACTTAAGAAGGCCAACACTTTTACATATCAATACTGGATGTCTAAAATAGTCGAACTACCAAAACACAATTATGAAATAATTATTTCTTTGCAAAAAAATTCGATAGAAAAAGCTGAAAAATTTTTAAAAGACAATAATGTAAACCGTGATAAAAAAATTATAGGAATAAACCCCGGGTCAAGCAATAGGTGGAAATTTAAAAAATGGACATTAAAAAAATTTATTGAAACTGCAAAATATTTTTCGCAAAAAAAATATTTCATTTTATTGCTAGGCGGTACTCATGATAAAAACGAAATTGACTTAATTTTAAAAGAAAATATGCCAAATATTATATCAACAGGAATTGGCAATAGTATTCCAGATTTCTTTGCAAAAATAAATCTATGCGACGTAGTTTTGTGCGGGGACACTATGGCTTTACATGCTGCCGCCGGACTTAAAAAAAATGTTGTAGCTCTTTTTGGTCCAACTTCAGTCAATGAAATAGAAATATACTCCAAAGGCGTAAAAATACAATCTAATAAAAAATGTGTAGTCTGTTATAAACAGGAATGCGATTTAATTGATAACTGTATGGAATCAATCGCAACAAAAGATGTTATAAAAGCAATTGAGCAATATTTATAATTTATATAAATCTATATTTTACAACTCATCAATAGAGAGGTTTTTATGAAAACTGTCGTAATAGTGCCAACATATAACGAAGTTTCAAATATAAAACTGGTGATTGATGAAATTCTAAATTGTGGAACAAGTGCAGATATTTTAATTGTAGATGATATGTCTCCCGATGAAACGTACAAAATAGTTGAAGAAATATCAAAAACAAATAACAAAGTACATCTTCTATTAAGAAATGAAAGGAAAGGTCGTGGATATGCAGGAAAAGCCGGATTCTTAAAAGCTCTTGATATGAAAGCTGACTATATAATTGAAATGGATGGAGATGGCTCTCATTCTCCTAAATATATCCCAGAATTTTTAAAGACAATAAAAAATTGTGATGTAGTTATAGGATCACGCTATATTAATGGCGGAAAAGATGAAGAAAGATCAATAGTTAGGCAAATAGTAAGCAATTTTTCAAGATGGTATTTATCTTTTATATTGGGAGTTAAAATACAAGATCCTACATCTGGTTATAGAATGTTTAAAAAAGAGGCTTTAACTAAATTCGCTGCAGAGTTAACGGCAAACGATCCTTTCATAGTCACTGAAGTTCTATACAAAATTAAAAAAAATAATTTAAAAGTCAAAGAATATCCAATAATATTTCTTGCCAGATTTTCAGGTAAATCAAAACTTAGACTAGGAGCTTTAATAATGTACTTATTCAAAGTTTTAAAACTTAAATTAACAGGAAAATAAATGAGTTATAGATTATGGTTTTGGATTATAAATGTTGCTACAACACTATTACGATTGTTAATAATAGACAAAATAGGGCTAACTATAGATGAAGCTCATTACTGGGTATATTCTAAATTTCTGGACTTTTCGTATTTTGATCACCCCCCATTAATTGGCTACATAATTAAAGTATCAACATTAATTTTTAATAACACTGAATTTGCAGTAAGATTTCCCATAGTCTTAATTTTCTTTTTTGCAATTTGGATATTTTTTATATGCGTTAAAAAACTTTACAATGAGAGAACGGCCTTTGTTGGTGTATTGCTATTAAACGTTCTTCCTGTATTTTCTTTTTTGGGTTCTGTAATAGCCGTTCCAGATTCTCCACTTGCTTTATTTTGGCTTCTATCGCTCCTTATATTTATCATAATAATTGAAACAAATAATAAAAAATATTGGTACTTACTGGGCGTTACGATAGGATTTGCAATGCTTTCCAAATATAACGGTGTTTTGATACCTTTTTCAGTGTTTTTATTTCTTATTTTTTCACCACAACACAGATTTTGGTTTAAAAATAAAGAACCATATTTTGGACTTATTCTGTCTGCTGTAATTTTTCTGCCTGTTATAATATGGAATATAGAAAATAGCTGGGCATCCTTCGGATTTCAATTAAACCACGGGTTTGGGCATTCTTTACCTAAATTTTCCTTAACACTTTTCGGCAGGTTCATAGTAGCACAGGCTGGATATATTTCCCCTTTGCTATTTTTAATGTTTATATTCATCGCATTCTTATGTGTTAAAGAAACTTATAAAAAAAAAGATAAAACAACTCTTATTATTTCTTGTTTCTCGCTACCCGTTTTACTCTTTTTTAATACAATAGCAACATTTAATGAGGTGCTTCCTCACTGGCCTGCCATGGGATATTTAGTCTTATCAATATATGCAGCTCATTTAACATTAAAATTTTGGCATGCAAAATGGTTCAAATTTTATTCTTATGCATCTTGGGGTTTAGCTTTGTTTATGATTATCATAGTTCCTCTACATGCTCTGTATGGAATTATTCCGATTGAAAAATTCATGTCAAAAGATAAACTTGAAAAAATAAAACACGGTATATCAGAAAGCGAGAGAATCGATCTAACAAATGAAGTTTACGGTTGGAAGGAAGTAGGAAACGAAATAAGACGAATATTAAACTCTTATTCAAAAGAAGAAAAACCTTTTATATTTACATATAAAAGTTATTTGGCAAGTGAACTTTCAGCATGTGTTCCTGAGCTTAGAGTATTCTGTATAAGTAACAAAATAAATGCTTACGACTTTTGGCAACGAGACTTAAAAAAAATAAAAAATAAAAATGGATTATACATATGCAATGATTACTTCTTTTCAGAACCCAAAAATAAATACGGAACAAATGTATTCTCATCATATACAGAAATTGAAGAGTTCCCGGTGTACAGAAATGGCAAAAAAATTAAAAATTTTTATTTTATATTTTGCAAGTCTTTTAATCCATATAAACTTCCACAATCTTACACCGCTATAAATTTGCAAACAAAAAAAGACATCATACAAGAACTTTTGAAATTTGATCACTTTGTTTTTAAATTTATAAACTCAAACTTAAAGTCTAAATTTTTAGATTTTTTTGCAATGCCTGTTTCATATTGTGACGCCAAAAATTTTAACTTAAGTTTTTTTATAGTACTTACAATATGTATATTTATTCTATGGAAAAATGAAAAAAAACATTTTTGGGCAAAACTCACCCAAATGGCAAGTATAATAGCAATAGGAGCCGTGATGGTCCATTTTTTAAAACATTATTTTGAAAGATCTCGTCCTTTAGAAATATTTGGAGAAAATACAAATATACTCTTTGAAAAGTTATATACGCTTTCTTTCCCTTCAGGACATACAGAACTTGCATTTTCTTTGTGCACTTTTATGTTTATAATGGTTAAAAAGTATCGGTATTTATACGTGCTATTTGCTTTTTCTTCAGGGTTTTATAGAGTTTATTCAGGAAATCATTTTCCTTTAGATGTTCTTATAGGAGCATTAATAGGAGCTTTTTCAGCATATACAGTAATCACACTATTTAGCAAGTACGCAAAGAAAATATAGAAGATAATAGAAAAAAGTTTAAAGAATAGAAATAAAATTTTTAACAAAAAATAAAAATAAAAAAAATATGAAATAGAGAAGATGTATTCAGATATAAGAGAAAAAAAAGAAAATCAATGAAGAGATTTTTAAAAAATCGCTTTTGTTATTTTTTGTTGAGATAAAAATTTTAGTTCAATTAATAGTTATATAAAAAGAGTTAAATTCAACCAAAATAATAAGTCTATTAGTTTTAATCAACGGTATATTGTTATCGTTTTCATAGTTTAACAAAGATGCCTTTTTTATCTGCAAGCAAAATGACAATAAAGCAAAAATCAAGTAGTTGTAAAGCCTTGCACATAAAGTTTACTAATACAAGAAATTATGTGTGAGACACATTGGAAAAACCTATTTAAAAAGTATATAAAACCACATTAATAAGCATAATATATTTCTTATTTTTCAAAAACTATGGTTAGAAAACAGTATTAAATGGCGGGAGAAATACACAAATAGAAAAAAGTGGTAACGTAACAATAAAAACAGCAAATTTTAACACACAATGGAGATAGAATTTTTATTGAACGAAAGAATATTTTTATCCAAAACAGTTCAAGAAAAGACTAACTAAAACTCAAAAAAAAACAACAAAAAACACACTGAAAATCAAAAAAAAGGCCAAAGCAGTGGTAAAACAGCTAAAGAAACTGCACAAAAATTGTAACTACACCTCAGTAGCGATAGCTTAAAAGATTTTTAGAAACATTTATCATATTTATATCAAATGATCTATATAAACAATAAATACTATATCGTTTATGAAAGTTATTGAAAAGACGGAATAAAACAAAAAAACATGTTTTATAGCCATAAAGAATATATATTCACAATACCGCTTAAAAACTCTAAAAGTACTTTTGGATCAGATTTATAAGAACACTTTTAAATTTTTAACTTTTTACTTACAGGAATAACATAAGGTTTGTTAGAAATTGGATTTATTTTTACTACAACGCTGGTGTTATAAACTCTTTCTATATCTTTGTAATTTAATACTTCTTTAGGAGTTCCACACCGACATACAAAACCATTTTCCAAAAGTAACAGCTTATTGCAAAACTCACCAGCAGCATTTAAGTCATGGAGCGTAAGTATTATAGTTTTATTATGTTTTTCGTTTAAATTAACAAACAATTTCAATATATTGTTTTGACTTCCTATATCTAAATGCGATGTAGGCTCGTCAAAAACTATTATATCAGTTTCCTGAGCCAAAACTTGGGCTATTAAAACTTTCTGTTTTTCTCCTCCAGACAATTCTATTACTTTTCTTTCTGACAAATTAGATATGTCCAAAAAATCTATGGCTTTCTCTACAGCTTTATAATCGTTTTTTGATGGAAATTTAAACATATTCATATAAGGAAATCTAGCAAACATAATAAACTCAAACACACTAAAAGGCAAACTCATGTCAGAATGTTGAGGTAAAAATGATAGTCTCTTTGCAAGTTCTCTTGATTTAAAAGAAGCTAAATTTTTATTATCTATAAATATGTCTCCTTTATAAGATTTCAATAAATTGCTGAAAATTTTTAACAAAGTACTTTTTCCAGCACCATTTTTGCCTATTATTCCAAAAAAATCTTTCTGCTTCACATCAAAAGAAATATTTTTCAAAACTTCACGATCAAAATATCCTGCATAAATATTTTTTATTTGTACCATATACTGCTCTTTTTTCTTAATAGTAAAAAAACAAAAAAAACTCCGCCAAAAACACTCGTAATAACTCCTGGAGGTATTACGACAGGTGCGAATACAATTTTACTTAAGGTATCGCAAAGCAACAAAAAAAGTGCTCCGCCAAAAACCGATGCGGGTATCAAAAACATTGATCTTGTTCCAACAAAATTTCTCATAATATGAGGAACCATTAAACCAACAAAACCAATTATTCCACAAACCGATACAACAGAAGCAATAATTAAAGAAGTTATTAAAAATATAATTTTTATATTCTTTTCAATATTGTTTCCTAAAGTCTCAGATTTTTCATATCCTAAAGATATTACGTCAATAATACTACCAGATAAAGATAATATTGCCAATCCAACAATTACAATAGTTACAACAAACGGCATAAGTCTTTCATCAAATGTTGAAAAATTACCTGTAAGCCACACAAATGATTGTTGGACACCTGTAGGTTGAGACAAAGCAAATATAAGCATTACAAGTGAAGAAAATGTATAACTTACAATAACACCAGATAAAATCATAACATTTGAATCAAATTTCATTTTAAATCCAAATATATATACTGTAAAAACTGAAATCGCAGCTCCGGCAAAAGCAAACAATGGCACAAAAAAACCTGCAACTTCCGCAAACCCTGAAATAAAAACTAAAGCTGCTCCTAAAGCTGCTCCTCCGGAAATACCTAAAGTAAAAGAATCTGCTAAAGGATTTTTAAGTATTGCCTGAAAAACACAACCGCTTCCACCAAGAGCTGCTCCAGTAACACAAATCATTATTATTCTTTTAAGACGTATAGATTTAATTATTGTTATTATGTTTTCATCTCCAACATTAAAAAGCGCTCTTAATGCATCAAGCAAAGATATGCCACCACTTAAGTCATATGTTAAAGAAAAGAAGAATAATAGAAACAGCAATATCAGTATTAATACATAAATAAAGATTATTTTCCTATTTAATATTTTTAACATTTAAGAACAATCTCCATATACAATTTTTGCTAAAAATGATAAGTTTTCAGCAAATGTTAAAGGTGTAGGAACAAACATATCTTCTAAATCAATTATAAAGATCCTATTATTTTGAACAGCATCTAGCGTTTTATATTTGCACCAAAAGGATAATTCTTCTTTGGACATATTTCCTAAATTTACCAATAATATAATATCTGGATTATACTTCATAACATCTTCTCTAAAAACTTGGAAATAATTTTTATTTATACCATTATAGATATTTATTGTATTGCTATAAATATTATAGTCATTGGCAAAACTTTTGCCACCTACTGTGTATAAAGGATTATTGCCAATTTCCCAAAACACTCTTAAAGAACCGTTTTTGTTTAACTTATTATGTAGCTTATCAACATAAACTTTCGCTTTATTTATTGTATTGCTAGCTTTTTTTAATTTATTAATTTTTTCAGCTAAATCGTAATAATTAGAACATATATCTTTAAAATTTTCAGACTTTTCCATTACATATACTTCGAATCCTAGCCGACATAGCTTATCAACAATTGCTCTGCTGTTTCCATCTTTAGAAGCTATAACTAAGTCAGGCTTTATATAAGCTATTTTTTCTATATTAGGATCTAAAAGTGTCCCCACAATTTCTTTTCTTATAGATCCTTTGGGACAAAAAACAGTTATACCCTTAACGCAAGATTCTGCTCCCAATTCATAAAGACTTTTTGTAACTGAAGGAGCAAGTGAAACTATGCACGTATATTCTTTAGCATATACAAAAAATACACATAACAATAAAATTATTAAAATAAAATACTTTTTTTTATTGTAATTTTTAACCATTTAATATCTCATTGCGTAACTGAACATTTTATAGCTATAATTGACACTGTGAAATAGCAAAAAAGACATTTTTTTAATATTATAAACATCTTTTAATCTGAGCAAGTGTTTTATAATGTTATTTTTACAGTTTTTCCTTTTTTTATATTAATTCCATTTTTGATCCCTATCCATATGTTTTTTTGATGGTCAGAATTTTAATTGACGTTGAAGTATTATTGATTTGTTTTGTTCTTCGGAACTTTTTTTAACATTAAACTCATAACTACCTTTTAAAAATAAATTTGGTGCTAACCTATATTGCAATTCTATACCATGTCTCAAGCCAAGCTTTCTGTTAAACCTGTCAAAAGTTAAGCTATATCCAAATAAAATGTCTTTATTTATGTTCTTCTCCACTGTATATTTTGTCCCGGATAACAAATTAACAAGTCCAGAATTTTCGCCTACGGAAACAGTACCATTCGTATTTACATAAGAAACCATAAAATTATCTGCAATACCAACTTTATATAACAATGGTCTTGCCAAAGAATTTGAAAAGAACTGATAAAAATATCTTAATACAATTTGCTTTATTTCTCTAAAATCAGTCCACGATTCTACTGTTGAAGAATCTATTTCTTTATCTTTTGTTTTGCCCATAATTTTAGCAAAAACTTTTTGAGGTTCCATATTCGGATCATCTTTTGAGCTAAAGCTTATTGCATTGCTTTTTGAAAGTTCAGATAATTTGCACCTTTTGATAAGTAATTTTATTGTTTCGAATTCTTCACCTATCTTTGAAGGGACGATAGTTTTTCCTTCTGCAGTTATATAAATTTGATTATCATCAACTATTTCTAATTTGGCGCTTTCTATATCAAAACTTATCCCATAATACCCAAGTCTTCCACTTGTTAATTCAATAATTCCTTTAGATTTCAAATTATTTAGACTTCCGTTTATGTGCAAGGTTCCATTTATCAAAGCAGAAACAATTGAATTTTCAAATTTTGTATTTACACCAGTACGCAAATCCAAGTCAAATTTAGTATTTCCTGGTAGTAAAAACATGGAATCCTTGTTATCTTTTTCACCAGGAAAAGTGAACCTTGTGTTTTCCAAAATAATATAACCAGAAACCAAATGTTTTTCTGGATTTCCAGCAATTTTAATATCAAATAAAGGATATCCTAATGAATAATCTTTCAATACAGATTTTGACGTCATAAATCTTGAGACAGGCAACTGAGGCACAGATATACGAATTCCTTTTTCTCCTTCAGTAACAGCCCTAATATCAAAATCCTTTATAATAAAATTCTTAAGCTTTATTCGCCCTGAAATATTTACTTTGCCTGCCCCTGAATTAAAGGTAAACTTATTAATTTTAATTAAATTGTCATTAAAAGATACCTCAACTGATACATTTTTTATCGTATCAAAATAGTTGTTAGGGTGGAACATTCCATTGCAAACTGAAAGTGTCCCATTGTTCTTTAAATTTTTATAACTTCCACTTATGGTACCTTTTAACAATATTTTGCCGTTTATAGGATTTAAAAAACTATCTGAAAGATATTTTAATATACTAAGATTGTTATCTTTAACCTCATAGGAAATATCTACAATTTCTTTAGATGTTTTTTCGTTTAAATAAATAGGGAAATTTCCCTTTGCAGAAATATTTATACCACTATTTTTTTTTAAAACAAACGCCTCTTTTATATAAGCACGACTATCACAAAAATCCACATAAACACTTAATTTATCAAATGGAACATTCATCAAAGTTCCATTTGATGAAACAATTGACATATTGCCATCAAAGGAATTTACGTCACCTTTGAGTTTAATATATATATTGGTATCACCTTCTAACACTGTAGGCAAATCAAAAAAATTCGACATAAATTTCCAATCAATACTAAAACACGTAACTTCAAGATTTATGCAATCTTTTGAAAAATTTCCTGACATATCAAAATACGATAATTTCCTTACAACATTCAATTTCTTAACTGATAAGGTATCTCCAAAAATAATTTCACCGGATAAATCAAAATCATTGCTTTTACCACTTGATTTTTGAAAAAGTTTTAATCTACTTTTTTTAAATGAATAATTAAAAAAATGACGATCTAATTTATATTTATTCACCCACAAATTATTTAAATCAACAATACCGTTAAATATAGAAATTCCATCCTTTTCTTCTACTATATCACCAGAAAGTTTAACGTTTCCAAACAAGTCCATCGGTCCAGCATGAATATTTAGCAAAAATAAATCTAAAAAATATTTATTGTTATTTAAATCGCAAAAACCTTTATCAATTCTTATTTCACTATTAGAAATTTTTGCAGAAGCAGACTTTATTACGATATTTTTGTTGACAATTTCAATTTCAGTTTTAAAATCTTTTACTTTTAAAGAATTTATATAAGCATCTTTAGTCTCTAGAAGTATTTTAAGTTCCGGATTTTTATCACGAAAATAAATTTCCCCTTTTCCGAAAAATTCACCATTAAACGGCAATGTAAACCCTGCCAATATATTTATAATACTCCAGTTTAAATTATTTATGCTTACATGAAGACATCCTTCATTTGAATATGTTCCTAAAAGAGAAATTTTTGCCTTACCTGATATAATATCCATTTTACTTACATTTGTAATTCCGTCTTTATAAGAAATTGTAGATGATAAAAAAAAAGGTTGAGATAAATAAGCACCTTTTTTTAACAAAGAAGAAATTTCAATATAAGGATTATTTAATTTGCCTGAAAATTTTATAGAAGCATCTAAAAATCCAACGATTCCAGGATATACTCCTTTAATGTTCGTATCTTTAAAATCAATAATGCCAGATATTTCGTTTCTTTTTAAATTTGCTGATAACGTTGCACTCAAACCATTATCAGTTTTTAAATTTGACAATCTAAATTTTCTTGTTGAAATATTTATATCAGCCTCTATATTTCCCAAAGAAATGCCACCTATCTTTACCCCAACACTCTTTAGCATGCCCTCTATCACTTTTCCAGCAATTAAATAACCGTGAAATTCACTATTACAATTTGTTTTAACTCCTCGTACAATAACATCTTTTAAGTTAATGTACATAAAAGACTCAGGATTTTCATTTGTAAAACCTATCAATCCTTTTATATCAACTATAGCAATATTTGAAACATTTTTGATAACAAAACGCTCAATTTTTATTTTATTTAAATCCACTTCTCCTTTTACTTCTAATTCTTTAAAATTATTATCATAAAATGTTCCGTCAAAAGCCTTAAGATCAAGTTTTATACCTGCATCTTTTGCATAACTTATATTGCCACTCGCCATTCCTGAAATATTTATTTCTGAATGTCCCATAACGCCACATAGAACGTTTAAAATATTAACTTTTTTAAATTTAAAATCTATAGATACTACATTGCCACCTGAAACAACATACTTTAATAAAGCCGAATCATCACATTTATAAAAATCAAAAGTATATTTGTTTTTATCACGAATTACAGTCCCTTTGATGTCAGCCATGTTCATGTTGGATATAAAAGAAAAATTAATCTTGCCTGAAGCTTCATTTATATTGCCAGAAATATTCACCTTTCCATCATAATTTTCTAGCATAGCAGGAATTAAAGGTATATTGGTTACATTTGTATTTTTAACATCAACAGTAATAGTTCCTCTTTTGATATTTCCTTTCACATATCCCACTTTTTTATCTCTTGTAATTAAATTACCCTCATAATCCCCGCCCTGTAAATAAACAGCTTCCAAACGTCTTTTCAAGCCATAGTCGCAAACAGCTTTGTATGTACCGTTATCATTTTTACTGCTTAGCAACTCAAAACTTCCTATATTAAAATTAAAAATATTCAATTTTAAAGCTCTAAGATTCAATTCTTTTAAGTGTTTTCGTTTTTTAAAGCTAATGTTAAGTCTACCGAATACAGATTTGCTTATTTGAGAAAAATCAATAAATATTTCTGCATTTATTGTATTGCTAAACAAACCATTTGCTTTGAATTTCCCGAATTTACCGGAAAATTCAATATTAACACCTTTTTCGTTTTTTGATAAAATCCCAGAAGCTCCGCCAAAATCAAAACCTTTGTAATTTAACTTTATAATAGATATATTACAATTACAATTAAAGGATAATAAATCAATAACTCCTTTAGAATTTATAAGCATATTAATTTTGTTTTTAGATTTAAGAATAGCTGTTCCATCAAAAAGATAGTCCTCTTTTTGTTTCAGTAAAGCTTCAAGTTTAATTGAGTTACCAGCTACATGCAAAATTGAATCTAATTTTATAGTATTTGTACCAACATATATATAAGCATCAGCTATATTAAAAAACGATGTGCCTTGTTTAATTAAAACTTCATTGATATAAATATCAATACCCATTTTCGGAAGTTTTAAAACAGATTTCTTTTCGCTTGGTTTTAAAGCCAAAATATTTTGATTTTCTTTTAAATCAACCTTAATGTCAAATATTTCAATTTGTCTTATACTTTCTAGCGGAAAAAAAATTTTAAATAGATTTAATCTAAAAATAATTTTTCTAATTTTTACAACGCCGTCAACATCAACATCTTTAAGAAATAGTTTAAACGGAAATAATGAAAAGTTACCTATAGATATGTTATGCCCAGTTTTGACGCTTATATATTTTTGCAGGTAAGGAACTAAAAACAGTCTCCTTACACAGTACATGGAAATAGGCAAAACTAATACTAATGTAATAAAAAATATTATAATCTTTCGCATACATGCCTTTAAGTCTGCAAAGTTTTTCAGAAAATAAAATAACTTAATATAAACAAGTCTCTGTCAATTATAAATAAAACTATTTAATCGGTGTTCCTGACGAACGAGCTAAAGCTTTAAATTCTTTTATAAGCTTAGTTGTTATTTTGCCAAGTTTGCCATCTCCAATAGTTCTTGAATCAACCGCAACAACAGGAACTATTTCAACAGTTGTCCCAGTTAAAAAACACTCATTAGCAGTATAAATCTCATACAAACTTAAGCGTACTTCTTTTACAGGAACTCCTGATTTGTTTTTTGCAAGCTCTATAACTGCGTCTCTTGTTATACCTATTAATGCGCCTTCGGAACCTGCTGGAGTATAAAGAATGCCGTTTTTTACTATAAATATATTATCACCCGTACATTCCACAACATATCCTTCGGCATTTAGCATAATAGCCTCAGCAGCACCGCTTCTTACAGCCTGCATTTTCGCAAGAATATTATTCAAATAGTTAAGTGATTTAATATTTGGGCTTAAAGAATCTTGCCTTATTCTTCTAGTAGAAACTGTCACAATTTCTATACCCCTTTCATAGAATTCTTCCGGATACATTTTAATTTGATCCGCTATTATTATTACAGAAGGAGGTTTTGTGCAGTTTCTGGGATCAAGATCTAAGTCGCCACATCCTCTTGTAACAATAAGTCTTATATAAGCATCATTAAGTTTATTCGCCAAAATGGTTTTTATTAAAGCTTTTTCTATTTCTTTTTTATGCATCGGAATTTCTAAATTAATAGCTTTAGCCGAAGACCAAAATCTTTCCAAATGCTCTTTTAATCTAAAGACTCTTCCATTATAAACTCTTATGCCTTCGAAAATACCATCACCGTAAAGAAAACCATGGTCAAATACAGAAATTTTTGCTTCTTCCTTTTCAACTAACTTTCCATCAAAAAAAATTTTCATCTATATATTCTCCTTAATAAATACGCAAAATACGAATTATATTCATAATATACAACCATCAATAATTCTAATTATCCTATCAGTCTTTTTGGCAAGATTTTCATCGTGCGTTACAAGAACCATTGTAGCACCTATGTCAGTAACTATGTCAAACAGCAAGTTTTCTATTTCAAGGCCTGTCTGCCCGTCCAAATTACCAGTAGGTTCGTCCGCAAAAATTATGCGAGGATTATTTATTAAAGCTCTTACAACAGCCACTCTTTGTTGTTCACCGCCAGAAAGTTCTGAAGGATAATGAGCTTGTCTGTGCAAAACTCCGGCTTTATTTAAAATATCTTGTACTTGTTTTAATTTTAATTTTTTGTCTTTCCAAACAGGAATGAGAACATTTTCTAAAACTGTGAAATCAGGCATAAGATAATGAAACTGAAAAACAAAGCCTATATAATTTCTTCTGATAACGTGCAAGTATTTATTGTCTTTGTCAAAATAATCAATCCCATCTATGTAAACCTTTCCTGAAGTAGGTCTATCCATCAATCCCAAAATATGCACCAATGTGCTTTTCCCAGCTCCTGATGGGCCGATTAAAGCAATTTTTTGTCCAGACTTTATTTCCAAATTTATATTTTTTAATATTTTAACATCAGTAGAGTTTTTTTTAGTATACTGCTTGTTTAAATTTTCAGCTTTTATATTCATATTTAATTCCAATAAACCTAATTCCAACAAAAAACCAATACGCTAGTTATATCTTATAGCTTCAAGAGGATCTAGTTTTGCAACCTGACGAGCAGGATAAAAACCTGCCAATATGGATATAACAAAAGCACTTAAAGCTACTATCAATATGTCAAAAGGAACTATAAAAACTGGAAGTTTATCAACATAGTAAATACCTTTGGGAAGTTTAAATATATCAAGATATTTTAATGCAAAACTTACAGAAATCCCAAAAATTACTCCAAATATTGTTCCTAACGAGCCAACAATAAACCCTTCGTAAAAAAATATTTTTGAAATAGAATAATTTGAAAATCCCATAGCAGACATTATCCCTATTTCTTTTGACTTCTGAACACTTATAAGCAAAAGATTAGAAATAATGTTAAATGCCGCGACAATTATTATAAGCCCCAAAACAAGAAACGTCATTATTTTTTCAAGCTTCAAGGCTGAAAAAAGATTTTTATTCATATCAATCCACGCTTTTGCTTTGTACGGACAAGGCAAATTTTTTTGGAGTTCAGCTGCAGTTACTGATGCTTTCTCAAAATTAGTTGTATATATATCAAGTCCAGTAATAGAATCAGGCATTGAGTATAAACTTTGCCCCTCTTTTAAATCTATAAATCCCAAAGAAGAATCAAAATCATACATCCCAGACTGTATTATTGCAGAAACGTTAAATTTATACATTGCAGGAATACTTCCTAAGCTTGTAGGAAACATCAAAACAACTTCATCACCTGCATTCGTAGAGATATTTTTTGCAAGCTCACAACCCAATATTATTGATCTCTTGTTAATATTTTCACCATTAAACTTAACATCTGAAATAACAATCTGTTTTGAAAAATTTAAAATTTTATCTTCTCTAGAATAGTCTATGGCCTTTATTATTATACCAGTCGTAGATGATAAGTCAATACTTCTTATAATACCCTGTTTGTATATAAACGGCAATACACTTACAACATTTTTATTAGTTTTTATCTTATCTTCCACAGAAATGTAATCTTCAAAAGATTTTCCGTCACTTCTTGTTATCAGTATATGTGGTTGTATACCTAAAATTTTATTTTTTATATCACTTTGAAAACCGCTCATAACCGCGAGCGTTATAACAAGAGAGGCAACCCCCAAAGTTGTACCGGCTATAGCAACAAAAGTAGCAAATAAAGAAAAAAAAGCTTTTCTCCTTGCTTTTAAATATCTTATTGCTATAAAAAACTCAACTGACATTACACTCATAAAACTTTACTCTGATCTCATGGTTGGAAAAGCTATAACTTCTCTTATAGATTCCGCACCGGTCAACACCATAACAAGTCTGTCTATGCCTATACCCAAACCTCCAGTTGGTGGAAGCCCTTGTTCTAAAGCAAAAATAAAATCTTCGTCATAAGGCATAACCTCATCATAGCCTTTCTTTTTAGCTTCCATCTGTTGAGAAAATCTTATTCTCTGTAATTGAGGATCATTGAGCTCAGAATATGCATTCCCTATTTCCATTCCATTTATGTAAAGTTCAAAACGCTCGGCTATTTCTGGTTGATTAAATTTAACTTTTGAGAGAGGAGAATAAACGGCAGGATAATCTATAACAAAAGTCGGACTTTTTAAATTTGGTATAACTTTTTCATTAAAAATATGATCTAAAATTTTTTTGTCTGTAGCGTTTTTAGGTAAATCTAAATTAAAATTTTTTACCTGCTCAAACATTTTTCCACTTTCAACATAAGGTAATAAATCAAGTCCAATATATTCTTTTATCAAATCAAACATTTTCGCCTTTTTAAAATTTAGTTTCAGTTTAGGATTTACTTTCTCTGCCACAGATTTAATCAATATTTCAGTCAAATCCATCATATCATTGTAATCAGCGTACGCTTGGTAAAGCTCCATCATTGTAAACTCTGGATTGTGATTTTTATCAATTCCTTCGTTTCTAAAGTTTCTCCCTATTTCAAAGACTCTGTCCATTCCGCCAACAACTAAGCGTTTCAAAAAGAGTTCTGGAGCGATTCTTAAAAATAAATCTATATTTAAAGCATTATGATGAGTTACAAAAGGTCTTGCGTTAGCTCCACCTGCTAAAGACTGTAAAATTGGAGTTTCAACTTCTATAAAACCTAATTCTTCAAGTTTATGTCTTATAACAGAAATAACCATACTTCTTTTCACAAAAATATTTTTAACCTCAGTGTTGGCTATCAAATCCAAATATCTTTGTCTGTATCTTGTCTCTATATCTTTAAGACCGTGCCATTTTTCCGGAAGAGGCCTAAATGCTTTTGTAAGCATTGTCCATTCTTCTACCATTATACTCAGTTCGTTTGTTTTTGTTCTAAACGGAATACCTTCAACAGCGATAAAATCAGAGGTATCAACCATATTTCTGAAAAGCTTATATTCTTCCACTCCAACTTTATCTACTCTAACATATATCTGAATTCTAGAATATCCATCTCTTATGTCAAGAAAAGTAACTTTACCCATGTTTCTATAAGCCATTACTCTTCCAGCAACCTTAGCTTTTACATCTGAGGTCTGTTCTTTTCCAAGATACGCAAACTCTTTTTGTACATCAGCAATATTTTTATCCAAGAAATATTTAGACGGATAAGGATTTATTCCAGCTATTACAAAATCTTTTGCTTTTTGTTTTCTTTGTTGAATTATTTGTTCTATAAGAGTTATCACCTGTTGTTGTTCTTTCTTTCTCATTTGTCGTACTTTCCTATGTTGTATATTCTGTGCTGTATATTGCTTGCATATATTATTTTAAATTTTAATAGTTTTATCTTAAAAATTGTATTATTTTTTGATAGTACAGTCAAAACAGTTTTTTAACTTTTTTAAAAAGATTTCAAGGATTGAACACACATTCTTTATTGGCAAAATTATATCGAAAGGCATTACTTGTTTTATTACATTTACAGATTTATCTTTTTTTATCCAAGCAAATAAACATCCAAATCAAAACATATAAGTATACATTATTTACAATTTTTTGAACAATATACGGCACGATCAGTCAGCATCTTTCTTAAATATAAAAAAGAGAAAAATAATCAGACCAAGTCTTATGCATATACTTGAAACTGTAAAAGACCATAATTGTAGCTAAAAATACAGAAAAATTAACTTATTGAAAAAATATGACATTTTTAAAAAGCAAATATAAAACAAAGTCATACTAAAACCCATTCTTAATAAAACTCATAGCAATTGGTCAAAAAAACAGTTATAAAAAATTATCGAACACATTAACAAAACTAACAGAATAAGAATCTTTAGTTTTACAATTAAGCAAAAGACATCCTCTCTAAAATGTTGTGAATATTTTCCCCTAATTCTAAAACCATAACTATCACACCAGCAAAAAACACATTGGTCATCACAACATTTGTGTTCTCAGCTATTTACTTAAAAACGACTTTTTATCATTAACCTTAGAACATTTTTTGTCAAAACATTTTAGCTCATCAATTAAAAAAACTAATACTATGCTAACAATTTTTCTGAATATACTATAAAAATCAAATCTTGTAGCAAGCATAACAAAAATCAAGTTTACGCTTCTGCAAATTTGTTTATTGCCCCCCCCTTTTTACTTTTCTTTATAGCATTTTTAATTTTAAATTCAAATTTTACCTTCTTTACAGTTAAAGCCATCAATAAACCAAAAAAAACAAAATATGGACTATCTTTACAAATTTCCAGCATCCAATTCACAGTTTGTTTATTGCATAATAAAACAAAGAAAACATCATCTGTAAAATCATAATTTACAGCAACAATATAATTATTTAATAAATATTTCTAAAGCAAAATATTTAGGCGTTTAATTTTTTTGCCTATGGCCACATCAAGAATCCTTGTTTGAGTTCTTATCTCATCTTAAATAATGTTGAATTATTTTTTCTGTGTTTTCTGTTTATTATATATCTTATAAAGTGTAATTGAAATCTATTATCTTTTCTGTCTGAAAACAGAAATTTTTTATTCAAAAAAATTCAGTTATTTGTTGCCAACAGCAAAAAAAACTAATCTGTTGTAATAGTTATATCTTTTCACTATTTTTCTGAAGAATATTCTATTACTTCAAATTTTTCATCATCAAAATAATCTAATATTTTGACAAAATATTTCATGAGCAGATTCAGAAATTTTTTTATATTGGAAAAATATACTCATCTGAAACTGTAGTTCGCGAATGTTCTATACTTTATCGCAAAACTTATCGTATTTGTTAAACTGACTACAGTTTTTTTCTTGCTTGTTATGTCACTAAGAGCGCACTGTACTTTTTAGCAAAAGACTTGTATTCTCTGCACAGCATGAAAAATATACAATTATTAAAAATATTAAATTAAACTTTTTAATTCTCTTAATAATATTTAATATTTTAGATTATAATATCTTTCAAATTTTATACAAATTTTATACAATTGCTTGTATAGTATGAATCTTTAAACGAATCTTCCTAAATAAAACATGATAAAAAAAATTCATCTTTACATTATTAAAGAGTTTTTGTATTCCTTTATTTTAGGAATTGTTGTTTTTTCTTTTCTTTTAATGTTAAACCTTGTATTTGAATTCACGGATCTGTTGATTGAAAAGGGCATAGCCGTTTTGGCAGCTGTCAAAATGTTTGCCTTTTTCCTTCCAAGCATCTTAACGTTATCAATACCTATGGCTGCGCTTTTTGGAGTGCTGTTTTCTTACGGACGACTCTCATCAAACAATGAAATTAGAGCTATGAAAGCCGCTGGATTTGACTACAAAACACTTACAATGCCAATAATATTTTTTGGATTAATTATTTCTTTTTTTTTAGTATTTTTTAATCATTTTCTTGCACCAAGATTAAATTCTAATCTAAAAGTTAATTTTGAGCAAATTATAACAAAAAAACCTCTTGTTAAATTTAACGAAAAGTCTATAACAAAACTCGGTGAATATAAAATATACAGCAATAAAGTTGATAACACCAAAAATACTTTGATTGGAGTAAGCATATACAAATTTGAAAACGACTATACTGCTGCAAATAACGAAAAAACCATATTGCCACAAAATGATAAAGAAACATGGCGCATAACAGCGGCTTCAGCTACCGTAAAAACTTATGCCACAGGAGCACAGCTGACTCTTTACAAAGGATATTGGCAAAAAATTTCCCCTTCCGATATGACAAATCTGACTCACGCAACTTTTAGAACATATTCCTTTTTTGTACCTCTAGGCAACACTATTGAAAGTTACAATATAGGACCATCGGAATTACCTTCTCCAAAACTAATTAAAACAATAAAACAATACAAGAAACAAAAATTTAAATTATTTATGATTTATTTGCGGAATTATTGGATTAGATGGATATTTGCTATCACTCCTATTATCTTTATTGTCATGGCCTTACCTATAGGAATTTGTATCAGTAAAGATGGCAAAGCTCTTAGTTTTAGTTTAAGTCTGGGCATAGTAATTATTTATTACACATTGTTCGCAATTTCAATCAGTTTGGGAGAAAAAGAGTATATCCCTCTAGGAATAATAATATGGCTGCCTAATTTGATTATTGGATCGGTAGGACTTTATTTATTTGTAAAGATGGTAAAAAAATGATAAAAATCCTTTACAAGTATATTGTTAAAAATTTTGTTAAAGTTTTTATATTTACAGCAATAGCTTTCTCTGTTGTAGTTATAGTATCGCAACTACTTGGCAAAATAGATTTTTACATGGAAAATAAGGCAACTTTTGGTGTAATAATTGTCCACATGCTCACAAACACCCCAGAATGGCTTGTGCAGACTTTACCTGTAACTACTCTTTTAGCTTTGCTGTTTTCTCTAAGTAGTCTTACAAAAAGAAACGAAATTACTGCAATGAAAGCTGTAGGAGTAAATATATGGTCTGTTATCTCACTTTTCCTTACAATAGGATTTTTTATAGGGGTTACAGATTTTGCCTGCAGGGAATTTATTGTGCCTAAAACAACAGTTTACAACAGAAAAATAGATACTGAAAAAATAAAAAAAGAAAAATCATACCAACAAACAGATTTTTATAATCAAATAATAGCGTTAAAAAATAATGCAAGATTAACTGTCGGACATCTTGACATAAAAACAAATACAATGAAAAACGTTGTATTTGAAAGATACAATAAAAACTTTGAATTAAAAAGACTTGTTTTGTCAGAGAAAGCGAATTGGGAAAATGGATTTTGGGTACTTAAAAATGGCATTATGAGATGTTTTGAAAGCAACTTTCTAGATGAAGTTTGTTTTAAAACATATAGTTACAACATAAACGTTACTCCAGAAGACATAGCATTTAAAGATGTCCCATACAACAGCATGAACATAGCTAACTTTAAAAAATATATAAATCAATTAAAAATTTTCGGACAATCAACAATAAAAGCAAGAATTGCGTTGAACACAAGATTTGCTTCTGTTTTTTCCAATGTTATAGTTATGATGATAGGAATACCTTTTGCTTTAGGGTTTGGTGGAGGAAAAATAAACATAATATTTAATTTTCTTGTTGCATTATCTGCAATATTTATGTATTGGGCGACTCAAGCAATAACAACCTCTTTTGGTAAAAATTTAATACTATCGGATTTTATGGCAGCATGGCTGCCAGACTTTATATTTTTAGGCATAGGTTTCTATTTATTGATCAAAGTGAAAAAATAATCATAACTTTATTACGCATCTTACTTTTTGGGAGAATATGTGTGCATATACCTGATGGATTTTTAAACAATAATTTGGAAGGAGTATTGCTTATTGAAGCCTTAGGCATGATTGTATATTGTCTAAGCAAAATATTAAAAACTATAACAGTTACCATAGGAATAATTGCGGATAACGTTTCAGGTGCAAACATAGATAATTCACAATCGTTTTTTATATTTTCAGAAAATATCAGCAAATATTTCCAAAGATTAACCTTAATAGCTCTTTGGATATTTGCTTTTCAAATGTTTAACATACCTGTAAAATCAACAACCTCAGCTCATTTACTTGGTGGAGTTTTCGCTGCTATACTTACAGGCCCATTTGCAAGTTTTATAATAATGTCCTTTGTCATCATTATACAATCTTTATTTTTTTCAGACGGAGGGATTTTAGCACTTGGAGCAAATATTCTTAACATGGCTTTTATAGGCTCTTTCTTATCTTATTACGTGTACAAAGCTTTTTCAAACGAAAACCAACACTTTGGAATTTTTATCGCATGTTTTTTCTCTGTTATGGCAGCTTCTTTTGTATGTCTCATAGAGCTCAAATTATCAGGATCAATAGTATTTTCAACAGCATTTAAAAATATAATGGGCTTACATTTTGGAATATCTTGTCTTGAAGCATTAATAACTGTTACATTGCTTAAAGTATTTAGAAACGTAAACGGAGAATCTAATGAATAAAAAAAAATTAGTGCTTGTAATTCCTATATTTACAGTATTTTTAGCAAGTTTGTTTGCTTCAAAACTTCCAGACGCCTTGGAAACGCTTGCCATAAATTACAAATTTATAAACAAGGTTAAAGAAACATCATCTCTATTTTCAGGATATTCTTTTCCTTTTGTGGAAAATCATTACACATCAACATTTTTAGCGGGTACTATTGGACTAGTGCTCCTTTGTATCTTATTTAAAATTACAACAAAAATAATAAAAAATTTAGCAAAATTAATTTATGAAAAAAGTAAATAATAAAAAAACAATCATTAAGCTTTTAAAAATGGTTCAATCAGGAACTATATCCCCTGAAGACGCTATATTGCGTTTGCAAACTGTACCTTTTGAAGATTTAGGTTTTGCAAACATTGACTATCACAGAAACTTGAGACAGGGATCTGGAGAAGCTATTTTTGGACAAGGAAAGACGAAAGAACAAATAGCAAACATTGTTTTAAATATGCTGGATGAAAATATAGATAATATTATCATCACAAGAATATCTAAAGAAACAGCAGATTTTTTAGTAAAACAAAAAATAAATTTGGAATATCACTTAATCGCGAAAATCGCAGTGGTAAAACACAATAAAATTAGCAAGCTTATAGGTTCTGTTGTTATAGTTTCCGGAGGAACAAGCGATATTCCTATATGCGAAGAAGCCGCGATAACAGCCGAAACACTTGGAAGCCAAGTCACTCGCTTATACGATGTCGGAGTAGCAGGAATACATAGGCTTTTGTCTAAATACATAACTCTTGCAAAAGCAAGGGTTATAGTAACTGTCGCAGGGATGGAAGGTGCTCTTGCAAGCGTAGTAGGAGGGCTTGTAAGCTGCCCTATAATAGCTGTACCTGTAAGTGTAGGATACGGTTCAAACTTTGAAGGACTTTCAGCTCTGCTTACTATGCTTAACTCTTGCTCAAATGGAATTTCAGTAGTAAACATAGATAATGGTTTTGGAGCAGGCATTATTGCAAATCGTATCAACAAAATGGAGACCATTAAATGAAAACTCTCTATCTTGAATGTTCTATGGGCGCTGCAGGAGACATGCTGACAGCTGCATTGTATGAATTACTTGGAAACAATGATAAAAATGCTTTTTTAAAGCAAATAAACTCTCTTGGGCTAAATAACGCAAGCATAACAGCACAATCTATTAAAAAGAATTCTATAAATGGAACCAAAATCCACGTAAAAATTCATGGATGTAAAGAACACGAAAAAAATTCTTGCCATACAAAACATAACCATTTGCATAAACACAGCCATACAAATTTAAAAACAATCGGAAACATCATATCAAAGTTAAAAGTATCAAAAAAAGTTAAAGATAATGCTGTAAATATATATAACATAATAGCTCAAGCTGAAGCAAAAGCTCATCATAAACCTGTAACACAGATACACTTTCACGAAGTTGGAGAAATTGATGCAATAATTGATATCATCAGTATATGCTTACTTGTGGATAATGTATCACCAAACAAAATAATATCATCGCCAATAAATATAGGCAAAGGTCATTTACATTGCACTCATGGCGTTTTTCCAGTTCCGGCACCAGCAACAGCCAACATTTTATACAATATTCCAATTTATACAAATGAATACGAAGGAGAATTATGCACACCTACTGGTGCTGCTATTATAAAATATTTCGTCACCAATTTTGGTCAAATGCCTATAATGCGTATAAAAAAAATAGGTTATGGAATGGGAATGCGTAAAATTGAAATGCCAAACTATGTGAGAGCTTTTTTAGGAGAGTCAAGTAAAGATACAAACACCACGAACAATACCATAGTGCAACTACAGTGCAACTTAGACGATATTACAGGAGAATCTTTAAGCTTTACTTCAGAGTTACTTTTAGAAAAAGGTGCATTAGACGTTTTTCATACATCTATTCAAATGAAAAAAAATCGCCCAGGATTTTTATTTACATGCATATGCAATGCAGAAAAAGCTAATTTTTTTGCGAAACTCATTTTAGAATATACTTCCACTTTTGGAGTAAGAGAAACTATTTGTAAACGTTATATTTTAAACCGTAAAACTTCCATACAAAAAACGTTATACGGTAATATCCGTATTAAAACAGGAGAAGGTTTTGGAATAAAAAAATCAAAACTTGAGTTTGAAGACATAGCAAAAATAGCTCGTATAAAAAACAAAACATTTGATGAAATTAAAAAAAATATAAAGTTAAAATAAAATGAACACTAAACAAAAATATAAAGTTCTAAAAAAATATATATTAAACTTAGAAAATCTTGTCATTGCATTTTCTGGAGGTGTTGATTCAACTTTTTTGCTAAAAATAGCACATGACTTACTTGGAGAAAAAGTTATAGCAGTAACAGCCAAATCTTGCTCTTTTCCGCAAAGAGAACTTAACGAAGCGATTTCTTTTTGTAAAAAAGAAAGCATAACACACATAATATGCAACTCTGAAGAGTTAAGTATAAAGGGGTTTTCATATAATCCCATCAACCGTTGTTATTTATGTAAAAAAAATCTTTTCTCAAAAATTTGGAATATAGCAAAAAATGCAAAAATCAATAATATAGCTGAGGGTTCAAACATTGATGATAATAATGATTATCGTCCAGGTTTCGTTGCGATATCGGAGCTTAATATAAAAAGTCCTCTGCGTTATGCAAATCTTACAAAAAACGAAATACGAATACTTTCAAAAAAGTTAGGACTCTTTACTTGGGATAAACAATCTTTTGCATGTTTGTCTTCAAGGTTTCCATACGGACAGGAAATTACCTATGAAGCTCTATCTATGGTGGACAAGGCTGAGCAAATGCTTCTTAATATTGGATTAAAGCAAGTTAGAGTACGACATCATAACAATTTAGCAAGAATTGAAACTGACGAAATTGGGTTTGAAATTCTCATGGACAAAAATAATAGAAAAAAAATTTACAAAATACTAAGAGATTTGGGATATGCTTATATTTCAGTAGATCTCTTAGGCTACCGCACAGGCAGCATGAATGAAACTCTAAATATTTAAAACTTTATCATCCTCTTGGATGAAAAAGTTTGTGTTGTTGTATGATTTTACCATTATCAAGATGAGTATAAATTTGTGTAGTAGCTATTGAAGCATGTCCCAACATTTCTTGAACAAAACGAATATCAGCTCCACCAGCTAAAATATGAGTTGCAAAAGAATGTCTTAATGTGTGAGGCGTAATATTTTTGTTTATGCCAGATTTTTTTACTATATTCTTTAACTGTCTCCAAAATTCTACTCTGGAAAGCTTCTTTCCTAGCCTTGAAATAAAAATATTATCTTCAGGACTCGTATAAGGTTTTCTCTTTAAAAGATAAATATCGATAAAATTTCTAGCTTTTTCACCAAACGGTATCAATCTTTCTTTAGACCCTTTACCTATAATTCTCAAAAAACTATCCTGCAAATTTATATTTAAAAACTTAAGATTTACAAGCTCAGAAACCCTTAATCCTGTAGCATACAGAAGTTCAAGCATAGCTCTGTTTCTTACGTTTGTTTCACTTTCATCGGTAACGGCATTTAATAAAAGCATAACCTCATCGAATGTAAGAACACTGGGTAAATTCTCAGAAACTTTTGGAGAGACTAAGTAAATAGTAGGGTTATTTTTAATTATATCTTCACAGTTTAAAAATTTATAAAACTGTCTCAAAGATTCTACAAGTCTATAAAGAGATTTGGGCTTAAAACCGCCAAGTTTTGTCAACCACAAAAACTCTGTAATATCTTGATGTTGGCAATCTTCAACAGAAATCTGTTTTTTTTCTGTAAATGTAATAAATTTCAAAATATCAGCTCTATATGCTAAAACTGTATTCTTTGATAATCCCTTTTCAACAACTATATATAAGATAAAATCTTTTAACAACTTTTTATAATCAAGCATATAAAAACCTTTTTCAACAAAAAAAGATATGTAGTCAAACTTCTATTGTTATAAATACTTAGATTTTTTATCTTTCAAATCTATAATTATATTCTGTCCAATTCTTCACAAACTTACATATACGATTGGCACACAAACGCAAAATCTGAATCAGAAAAATTTACAAAAATTGCATCACACAACTTTAAATTTTACAACTTCTTTCAATTCCAACTTTTCTTACCAGTCAAAAAACTTGAGCCATTTAACTCCACTAAAATCATTGTATAGCTTTAGCTTTTTTCCTCACCCATCGAAAGTTGCTGCTAAATATATTTTAGACGTCCATCTGACCTGCACCTTGGGTTACTTTTTGGCATTGTAGTCAACTTTTTATACAAAAACCGCCGATTTTATAGTTTTATTTGCATACCAAACCAGCCTCTATCACGCTCAACCAAAAAAACAATGTGCAATGATTTTATTTTAAGTTATTTTCAAAACATATACAACACAAAACAGCATAAAATAATTTTATTTATTAGGATAACTGTAAATTCTTGCTACCCAAGTGTTAATGCCTGAAGATAATGTAGCTAAGAACGCAAAATAACAATAGAGACAAAAACTTTTGTTCACTATTTTCCTCTTTATTTTTCTAGAAACTTTTACCAATGTAAACAAATATTAAAATCAGAATTATAACATAATAAATTTCATTACGAAGCTGTATTTTATAAAATTATCTATAAAAACAAAAAAAGATTGATATAATATCAATATAAAATACAAAAGCTAACAGAATAAACTCTCTTATAAAACTTTTAGGTTTTAATTAAACATTCCTCTTACACAGTGTATGATACAGTTTTTATTACAAATATACGTAGTAACATTATAGTTTTTGGTACAAAGAGTACTTAAAAAGGCAAATATTTACATTAAATAATGATGAAACTTTTTCAAATAATTCTCTTAAATTTATTGATAAAAGTTGACTTTACCACGACAATAATTGTGTAAAAACTTCTAAAACAATGGAAACAAAAAAAGCGAAATATTGTATAATAATGTATAAGAAAAAACAACTAATAAAGAGCATATTTGATAAAAAACAAAAAAAAATGGCAAAATATATGTAATAATTAATATAAAGGCATAAAAAAGTAACAAGCAATAGTCTATTTCTAACTGAAACTACATAATACTATAAATCTTCAGAATACAAAAAAATAAGTTAACGCTTTTATAAAAGATAATAAGAAAAATATGCCTATTTTAAAAGATTTACTTATAGATATATATAAACTTGATTTTAGTTGTTCGGAGAAAAAATGAAATCTTCCAAATACCTACTTGTATTTGTGACAAGTCCTGATGCAAAAACGACTCAAAAAATTCTCAAAACATTTCTTAAAGAAAAAATTGTATCAAGCGCACAAATATCACAAAGTATAAAGTCTTATTATTGGTGGAACAATAAAGTCGAAAAAAAAACTGAAACCCTTATAACAATGACAACAATTGAAAAGAATTTTAAAATCCTTAAAAAACAAGTAAGATTGCTGCATCCATATAAAGTTCCACAAATAATTTCTATATCAATATCAAACGCAAATAAGGATTACCTTAAATGGATAAATCAATACTGCAACTAAATATTTTTTTAATAAAAAATTTAAAAAAGAAGAAATCGAAAATTTATATAAACAAAAAATTCATTTACCCTTTTATTTTCCTTCTTCTCTTCAGTACTAAAACTTAAAACCGTTCTCATCATATGTTTACTCTCAACTTCATTATATCAATCGTTGTCATACAGAAAATATAAATATTGAGTTTTAAAAACTTTTTTATTTTAAAACCTTTTAATCTATTTGTTACTTAATTATCACATTACTCTATAGTTTCCTCTGTATCATATTTAGGTTTTTTTGGATTTAGCCAAATTTCTTTCTGCTTCATTTCTTCTCTCGGTGTATTTCTTACATTATTCTACTCAATGTCTCTCTATGTCAAATTTTTTCTATAAACGCTCTTAACTTAACTATTCAAAATCATCTTTTTCGAGATTTTAATTACATTCATTTTTTGATTAATAACTATAAATTTTTAGGTATATAATTTTATCAGACAAATAAAAAATATGTAATTTAAATTAAAAATGTAAACAAGATCTTTATAGATCTTGTTTACATTTTTAATTAACACCAAATTCTTACATCTCACAGAAATTTTGGCGGGAACGACGGGATTTGAACCCGCGGTCTCTGCCTTGACAGGGCAGTGTGTTAAACCAGACTACACCACGTCCCCAAATTTAACAAGCAGAATTATACACAAAAGCAAAGTGAAAATCAAATTTTTAAAGACGAAAACCTTACATACTTAATAAGACTAAACAAACTAATACTCTAATCCTTTATATATAGGAAAATCTTGGCAAAGTTTTAACATATCCTTTTTAACTTCTAAAATAATCTTATTATTATCAATATTTTTAAGAACTTTTATTATTGATTGAGCTATTTTCGTCATCTCAGACTCTTTCATCCTCCTTACAGTAACTGCAGGAGAACCAATCCTAATACCTGAAGTTACTGTCGGTTTCTCAGTATCATAAGGAATTCCATTTTTATTCAGAGTTATCCCAGCTTTCTCTAAAGTCTCTTGAGCAACATTTCCTTTAACATTTAAAGGTCTTAAATCAACCAAAAACATATGAGAATCAGTACCGTCAGAAACAATCTTGAGACCCCCTCGCCCTAATTCCTGAGCAAGTTTTCTGGAGTTTATTAAAACTTGTTTCTGATACTCTCTAAATTCTGGGTTAAGAGCTTCCTGGAAAGCTACAGCCTTAGCGGCAATAACATGCATTAAGGGACCACCTTGCTCACCTGGGAAAACAGCTGAATTTATTTTTTTTGCAATCTTATCACTATTTGTTAAAATCAAACCTCCACGAGGACCCCGCAAAGTTTTGTGTGTTGTTGTAATTACTATATCAGCATATTCTACTGGGGAAGGGTATATATTGGCAGCTATAAGACCTGCATAATGAGCTATATCACTCATATGATAAGCTTCAACTTTTTTAGCAATCTCGCCTACCTTTTTCCAGTCCCAAACTCTTGAGTAAGCACTACCACCACTAATTATTAATTTAGGTTTATGTTCTAAGGCAAGTTTTTCCATCTCATCATAATTTACATATCCAGTATCTTTTTTAACACTATAAGAAACTACGTTAAACCATCTTCCTGAAACATTATAAGAACTGCCGTGCGTTAAATGCCCACCATGAGAAAGACTTAAACCCATAATAGTTTCACCAGGATTTAGTAACGCAAGCTGAACAGCAAAATTCGCCTGAGCACCAGAATGTGGCTGAACATTTGCGAAGTTAACATTAAAAAGTTTTTTTGCGCGATCAATAGCTATGTTTTCAACAATATCAACAAACTCACAACCACCATAATATCTTTTACCCGGATAACCTTCTGCATATTTATTTGTTAAGCAAGTTCCTTGAGCTTCCATAACAGCCAGAGAAGTTATATTTTCCGAAGCTATAAGCTCTATGGTTTCTTTCTGTCTTCTCAACTCCCTTACCAGTGCATCATAAATTTCAGCATCTTTCTTTTTTATATTTTCCATTCTGCCTCATTAAACTATACTTAACTTATATATACCCTAACAGTTTGTTAGAATTTAGACATCCTTTCCTTACAACAACATAGGGAAATTGTACCATATCTATAACTGTAGACTCAAAAGAGAACTTGCACTTACCGTCATTAACTATAATATCAACTATTCCATTAAAATTTAAGACATCTTCATAACTCTTTGCGCTTTTTTTGTTTGAAACGTTAACAGAAGTTGTAAAAACAGGAGTCTTTATTTCTTGAAGAAGTTTGAGCATAAATGTATTATTTGGAATTCTTACACCTAAGTCATTTCTTCCACCAGTCACAATCTTGCCTATTTCTGTAGTAGGAAATATAAGCGTTAATTGCCCAGGCCAAAATTTTTTAGTAATTTCAAGCGCTTTTTTGGGAATGTTAACAAGCACCCTAACACTTTTAATATTAGCCGCCATTAAAATTAGAGGTTTTTTTTGATTTCTTCCTTTAATCTTGTAAATTTTTTTTTGAGCATCAACATTAAAAGCATCAACAGCAAAACCGTAAACAGTTTCTGTAGGAACTATAGCCACCCCACCGTTTTTTATTATTTCAACCGTTTTCTTACGAGCACCAGGGTCTTTTGCCGAAATCTTTAAAGTCACAATTTCACCTTTTGCACATTAAAAATATAAAAACATTATTAACGTAGCTGTCACAAATCTAACAACTTAATAAGCTTTTATGTTTCACTATCAATTTTTCATGTTATAATGCAATATACTATTCGAAAAATATTCCTACAGTTATTGCTCTTAACAAATTCCAACTTTTCACAAACTTTTTAATACTTATCCTTGTTTTGTCTTGTATAAATAACCTAATTTGCACACAAAAATTACACAATAACAGTATAAAACACACCGTTAAACGGGCTTATACATTGTAAATTCATTAATCCATAGAAACATACAGATCTACCTCACAATCAAGTCACGTTTTATTGTTTAACAACTTTTTTCCACTTAGTATTTTAATATCAGCTTTTTAGCTAGTTTCTCTTATCAGGCATTAATTTTTATCTTTTGCCAGCTATTATATTTAGAAATCAGATCTTTATTTGTATACTCTCTTCTAATCACCTTTAAATTTTTTATCCGTTTTTCTATATCCTTAAACCAGGCTTAACTTTTTTGCAATACCAATACGACGCTACCTATCTTGAAATTACTATACTCTTTTGGCTTATTTTATTGAAAAACTCCCTGTTTATATAATCAGGTGTTTAATCATTTTCAAACTCTTCTGTTTCATATCTCAACGATATTCCTTCTTCTTATTTCGCACAGAATTCTTTGTTAATCTTGTGCCGTACTCTCACCACAAAGTTAAACCCTTTTTAATAAATCTAAAATTTTTACTAATAATATCCACACAACATCAAGCTACAACTGTTATATTTTTAAGTTTACATTTTTCCCTAAATTAAACAACACAATATCATGTTTTTGTTTCAGCATTATTTTCCATTCAAAACAAATTTATTACAAGAATAAAACCCTTTCGCCATCTATACTAAAAGTCCAACAATTATCTATGAGTTTTAGCTTTCTTTTCTTTATCATTTTTTCTTTCTACTTCAAAATATAACGTCATAACACATCACATAACACAAGTACATTGCCTATCATGAACGATAATCTCCATTAATACGTATATAATCATATGAAAAATCACAAGTATAATATTTGCTCAGCTCGCTGCCCATATTCAAATCTACAATCACTTTGATTTCTTTCATAGAAAGGGATTTTTTAGCATCATTTTCAGAAAACTTTAAAGCAAAACCATTTTTAAAAGTATGAATACCCCCAATATATATATTAACTTTATTTATATCAAAAAAATCTATCTTAGATCTACCCATAGCAGCAATAATTCTACCCCAATTGGCATCAGAACCAAACATGGCTGTTTTAAAAAGGGGAGAAGTAGCAATAGTAGAAGCTATAAATTTTGCATCTTTTTTTGTTTTGGCATTTTTTACTTCAATTTCAATAAATTTAGTAGCGCCCTCGCCATCTTTGACAACAGACTTAGCAAGATCCAAAGTCAATTCATCAAAAGCATTTACAAAAATAGTTAAATCTTCTTTAGATAATTTACCAATTCCGCTTTGACCATTTGCTAAAACAATAACAGTATCATTTGTTGACGTGTCTCCATCAATAGAAACACAATTAAAAGATTTGTCTGCAGATTCTTCTAAAATTCTTTGAAGAGTCACGCTTTCTATATCAGCGTCCGTTAATATAAATGAAAGCATTGTAGCATGAAGTCCCTGTAAATTAGGGTGAATCATTCCAGCACCTTTGACACAACCCCAAATTCTAACTTTACTGCCTTTAATAACAACTTCCTTATTAACCTTCTTTATTAGCGTATCTGTAGTCATTATGGCAAGAATAGATTCTTCTTCATTTTTAAGAGACGTCCCAATGCTATCTCTCAAGAATTTAATTTTTTCGGGAAAAGCATCTTTAGAAACGTTTAAATATTGTCCTATAACTCCTGTAGAAGCACACAGTAACGAGACTGAATCCAACTCAAAAATGTTTTCACAGATTGAACAGATATATTCAGCATCTTCTAATCCCTTAGTTCCCGTACAAGCATTAGCGCAACCAGAATTTGCTATAACACCCGAAAATTTATCTCTTATCTTTAATCTTTCAATATCTAAAAGAACAGGAGCAGCCTTTACTATATTTTGTGTAAAAATACATGCTGTATTAGCCGGAACATCGGAAATAAAAAGCGCCAAATCTTTCTTTCCTTCTTTTTTCGACAATTCTGAACGGATTCCACCAACTTTAAAACCTTTTGGAAGCATTTAAACTTTCTCCTTAATATAAGCTTGCAGTTTCTGATAAACCAAACATAAGATTCATGTTCTGAACTGCCTGTCCCGAGGCCCCTTTTACTAAATTATCTATAACTGAAACTATAACAAGCATTTTTGCTCTTTCGTCCACTTTTACACTTATTTCACAAAAATTTGTATTTACAACATCTTTAATTCCAGGTACTACACCTTCATCAAGAATTTTTACAAATTCCCTACCTTTATAAAATTCTCTATATCTTTCTATCACTGTGTATGTCTTAATATTTTGTCTAAGATTTATGTAAATAGTTGAAAGCATTCCCCTTTCAACAGGCATAATATGAGGCGTAAAACTTACTACTATTTTCTCACCAGAAAGATTTGCAAACTCTTGTTCTATTTCTGGAATATGTCTGTGACTTCCAGCAATTTTATAAGCTGTAAAGTTTGGATATTCGTTTCTAAAATATTCCAAAGCAGATTTTCTTCCTGCGCCTGAAATACCGCTTTTAGAATCTATAACTATTCCATTCAAATCTACAAATCCATTTTTTATCGCTGGAGCACAACCTAAAATAATGCTTGTAGGGTAACAACCAGGATTTGCAACTAAAAATGCATTTTTAATTTCTTTATCATTAAGCTCAGATAAACCGTAAATAGCTTTGTCTATGTAATCTTTTGCTGTATGGATTGCATTATACCATTTTTCATATACATCGGCACTTTTTAATCTGAAATCTGCTGATAAATCTATAACTTTTACGCCTAAATCAATAAGATGTGGAACAATTTCAAAAGCAATAGCATGTGGCAAAGCAAGAAAAACAATATCACAGTTAGTTAGTACTTGTTCTATGTTCAAAGGTTCTACTTTTAAATTTAAACCAGCAAACTTTGGATAAACATCTTTCAAATCTCTTTTCTCCGACGAGCTTCTGCCATAAATCCCAGTTATTTTAACGTCATCATGCTTTGAAAGAAGCTTTAAAAGTTCTTCGCCTGTATAGCCAGTTATTCCTATAATTCCTGCTCTAATCACTTTCCTTCACCTCATTAATTTAAAGATACATTAAAAACACAACTTCCAAAATAAATTATTTCTATCTTTTATATTTTCCAACACCTTTTTTATTATTCCTCCCTATTTTTTATAAATTATTCAAACTTTTTAGTCAATTCTCTTTATAAAACACCACTGTTTTTCCAAAAAACTATAAATTCTGAAAGCTTTTCCCTTATTTTTATAACTTTTATCTTCAAATACCACAAAAAACAAAACAATTTGTAAGAAACCCTTGAACTAATCAAAGCAATTACAAAAAAAACAATACCTACGCCTGGCAAACTCCTATCTTTATGCTTTTTTATAGTTTTTTAATTAAAATATATCCATGATCAGAATTCTTGGTGTTTCTAACATCTAGATAAAAACAATTTTTGACATCAAACATTTGTCTATTACTTGTCCAACTGTGTTGCTTAATTGTAAAAATAAAAGCCTATCAAATTTTAGATATTTCAAAAACTCAACAAAAACTTTAGACTATGTATGGGGGAGGGTGTATATGTTATAAATATCTTTTCACAGACTACAAAATCGCATTATTTTAAACTCTTAACGCAGATTACGCATTCTTAAAAGGTTATACATTCATTTCGAGATTGTCCATTAAAGTTTGTAACAAACGTATAAAACACTATAAAATATCAATAACAGATATTATATTTATTGTTCCTAAATAATCTCTTCTACAGACAAACCTCAGAGCACATTCTACCATTTATATACCATTCTTGGTGATATAAAACAAGCAGGTATTACTGAAAATAAAAAACTAACGAAACAGTAATATGATTTACTATTCAATAACAATTGTCTTGGTTCTATCTAAATGATTAAAAGTATAATAATCTTTTTTTTGATAAGCATCTTCCATTTTGCTAACATTTCTTACAATTTCAAAATAAAAATCGTAAAGATTATATGATATAGTTTCTGTTTGTCAAAAAATTTATATTATTTGATCCAATAATTATTAATAAAAATTTAAATCTCTGACATCAAAAATTTTACAACCTGACAAAACAACAATGACAAAAACTCTATGAATTTATTTTTAACTTTAAAATAACAACAAAGAACTTAATTCTCTATTATCTCTCATATATAAAATAATCTTACAGCAATATCTGATAGATTACAATTGCCAAAAAGAGGTTACTCCCGCAAGGTTTATATATCATATTTACAACTGTGTTCAAAAAACTATAGGTTTTATAATATTTTGATCATGCTTACATTTTTCTAAATAAAAAGTTTATAAAATTAGATCTTGCAACAAATATAGATTTTCTATTTTTAACAAAATAATATATCTCAACAATCTATGAACAATCTTAAAGAATCATAGTTTACACGTATTTCAAAATATTTATTAGCATCACAACCATTACAAAATTTACACCTGTAACATCATAAATTTTAATCACAAAAACAGAAAGGTCAAGATCAATATTTTATATTATCTTGACCTTTCTACAAATTTATCAAAATAAAACTCCAAATAAGTAAAAATCTAATTGGTGTCACACTATATGCTTGCTATATAAAGATAAGCTCCAATAATTTCTATATAACACCATACTTTAAACCTATTTTTTAGAACCCACCCCATATTTACTGACTTATAATCAATATTATTTTATTACTCACAAACACTTAAAGCATCTATATCAAGCTCTTAAGGCCATGTTTTTTTCTACCAAAAATTTTCCTTTTATAATACCCAAAACTACACCGCTACTACAAACTCGTTTACGTGGAATTTTTAATTCATTAGATTTAGACTCAATAAATTTTGCAGTTTTAAATTCCTTTTCACCTAATTCTGGATTTTTATGTATGTGCCTTCTGCTTTCTATAACTTTTCTTTCAAAATCCATTTTGTCTCCATATCAATGCGAAACCTGCCTTATGGCTCTATAAATATTTTCAGCTATATCACTTGCAACAATACTTATTTGACATTTTTCTTTCTCAGCCATTTCCCCTGCTAATCCATGAACAAATACTGCAAACTTTACGGCCTCAAAAATATCATCATTAATATTTATAAATGCAGCTATCATTCCGCTCAAAATATCACCACTACCAGCCGTAGCCATAGCAGGGGTGCCAGTATTATTTATATAAATTTTTCCACCAGACACAACAAACGTATCCTTACCTTTAAGAACACATGTAATAGAACTTTTATCAGCAAAATCTGTTACTATTTTTGCTCTGTTAATTTTTGCAGAATCAATTGAAATATTCAAAAGTTTGAAAAATTCTCCCAAATGAGGTGTTAATATAAGGTTAGATTTTACGTCATTAAGCTTGCTTGAAATACCATTAAAAACAGCAATTCCTGAAGCGTCTAAAACTATAGGAACATTAACTGAAGAAATAATCTTATAAACAAATTTATAATCTGGTTTAAGTCCTGGCCCTATAACTATAGACGTAACTTTTCTTAATTTGACGTAGTTAAGAACATCCAACGCTGTTTTATATATGTAAAATATCGTCTCTGGCTTAGACAACGAACAGGCTTGAATTAAAAAACTTTCTTTAACAGCATATGTTACAAGACCAGCTCCAGAGTAAAACGCTCCTAAACAGCATAAAGCTCCAGCACCAGGCATGCTCTCGGAACCTGCAATAACCAAAACATGTCCAAAATCATATTTATGACTATCAGGCTTTCTTTTTAATTTGCAGATAAAATTTTTAATCTCTTGTTTCTTCATAACGTTAAAAAGCAATTGCAACCACAACAACATATTTTTTCGTATGAGATAAGGATATATTTATTTTACTATACTTCTTATTCTTTACATAAACTCGAGGTTTGCCATCTTTATCGTTTCTAACAGATATATCAGTTATTATAAGTTTCTTATTTTTTGATGAACTCAAAGCCTTCCATATAGCTTCTTTAGCTGCAAAACGAGCAGCCAAATACTGCGCTGCATTTTTTTTAGCTAAAGAATATAATATTTCTTTTTTTGAAAATATACGTTTAAGATATGCTTTATCGTTTATATATTTATCAAATCTTTTAACTTCTTCTATATCTATGCCTATATTCATTTTAAAATTTTGATTATAAAATTTCTAAAAATTGAAGCTAAAGTAGAGAGTCTGCAAAGCTTCATGCAACATAACAAACAACCTAATAAACAGAGTTATGCTCTATAGATGAAATAAAAATTTCTAAAGCACTTCAGTCAAAAGTTTAGAGAAAAACACAAAACAAAACTTACTCAACTGTAACTGATTTAGCAAGATTTCTAGGCTGGTCAACATCGCAACCCAACATCACTGCCACATAATAAGACAACAACTGAAGAGGAATTACAGATAAAATAGGAGAAATGAATTCATCACAATCCGGAACATATATTACACTGTCCTCATTATCTAAAGCAATTTTGTCAGATTCGCTTGCTATTAATATAATAGTACCACCCCTTGCTTTTGCCTCTTCAATATTTGAAATTATTTTTTCGTAAATTTTGCTTTTAACAGCTATAGCAACCACAGGCATATCATTATCAATCAAAGCTATAGGACCATGCTTTATTTCACCAGCTGCATACCCTTCGGCGTGTATATAAGAAATCTCTTTTAGCTTTAACGCACCCTCAAGAGCAACTGGGTAATTAACATTTCTACCTAAATATAAAAAATTCCTTTTATGTGCAAATTTTTTGGCAACTTCACGAACACTTCCCGACTCTTTTAAGAAATTTCTTATCTTTACAGGAATTTCCCATAACTCCTTTAAATATCTTTTTAACTCTTCTTTTGAAAGACTTTTTTTTCTCCATGCCCAATCCAATGCAAGTATATAAATAGCAGCGATCTGTCCAGTAAAAGCTTTCGTAGATGCAACACCTATTTCTGGCCCACAGTGAGTGTATAATACATGGTCAGCCTCACGGCTCATGCTAGACCCAACAACATTACAAATCGCCAAAGTTATGCAGCCTTTACTCTTAGCAAGCCTTAGAGCTGCCAGAGTATCCGCTGTCTCTCCTGATTGAGAAATTACCATAACAAGAGTCCTGTCATTCAAAATAGGCTCTCTATATCTAAACTCTGATGCTATATCAACTTCTGCATGTATTTTTGCAAAATTCTCAAAAAAAAATTTTGAAACAAGTCCGGAATGATATGAGGTTCCGCAACCAACAATATAAACATTTGATATATTTTTAATATCTTTTTCTGACAATTTAATTTTTTTAATATAAACACGACCTTCATCTGGATAAATCCTACCCATAAAAGTATCTTCAATAGTTCTAGGCTGTTCATATATTTCTTTAAGCATAAAATGTTTATAACCTTTTTTTTCAGTCTGTACATAATCCCATTTTATATTTTTTACTTCTCTCTTTTTTACATTATTTTCAATATCAGTTATTATTATTCTACTGGTGGTCAATTCTGCAATATCACCGTTCTCAAGAAAAATCATATCACGAGTGTAAGAAAGCAATGCTGGAATATCTGAAGCCAAAAAATTTTCACCTTTACCTATGCCAATGATGAGAGGAGCATCTTGTCTTGCACATATTATTTTATCTGGCTCATCTTTACATATTACACCAAGAGCATATGAACCTTTTATTTCTTTAAGACTTTCCTGAACTGCAAAAAGTAAATTATTTTTATAATGTTTTTTTATAAGATGAGCTATTACTTCAGTATCAGTTTCAGATTTAAATTCCTTACCTTCCTTTTCAAGATCTGATTTTAATTCGGCATAATTCTCTACTATTCCATTATGAACTATAACTATACTTTTGGTTGGATCTGCATGCGGGTGAGCATTTTCTTCTGACGGTTTACCGTGTGTAGCCCAACGGGTATGACCTATAGAGATATTTGATTTTAAATGTTTTTTTTCTATATTTTCTTCAAGATTTTTTAATTTGCCTACACTTCGTATGATTTGCAACTGACCATCTTTAACAACAGCAACACCAGAAGAATCATATCCTCTATATTCAAGTTTTTTTAATCCATTAACAACTACATCTACAGCATTTTTTCCACCTATATAACCTACTACTCCACACATGCGTAGACCTCTCTAAATTTACAAATTTGAGTTATGCTCTATCAGTTTTTTCATATCAAAAACAGCTTTTTGAAGACCATTAAATATTGCTTTAGAAATTATTGAAAATCCTATATTAAATTCATTCACACCATAAATTTTACATACTTGACCTACATTCTCGTAATCAAGTCCATGTCCGACATTCAATATAAGATTTCTTTTAAGAGCTTCTTTTGAAGCTTCAGCAATCCTATTAAGTTCGTCTTTACATTTTGTCAACAAAGAACTACTTTCTTTAAAAAGTAAAGAATATTTTCCAGTGTGCAACTCAACCGCATCCGCTCCTACTTCAGAACAAGCAGAAACTTGTTCTATGTCTGGATCAATAAATATGCTAACCACAATCCCAGATTTTCTAAGCTTAGACACAACACTAGAAAGATTTTTTTTGTTATTTTTAACATCAAGCCCGCCCTCAGTGGTAAGCTCTTCTCTTTTTTCTGGAACTATACACACAGAGTCCGGTTTAACATCTAAAGCAACGCCAAGAACTTTCTCAGTTACAGCTATCTCTAGATTTAATTTAATTTTTAAAATTTCCCGCAAGTTATAAGCGTCATAGTCTTGAATATGTCTTCTATCTTCTCTCAAATGAACAGTAATTCCATAAGCTCCAGCTTTTTCGCACACAAGAGCGGCTTCAACAACCGACGGAACACCTTCTCTGCGAGCCTGCCTTAACGTAGCTATGTGGTCAATATTTACACCTAATTTGATCATCTTTTTCACCTCTCTGCTTTTTTATTGTAGAGATGTTTCTTTCTCAACTGCATCGGCTATACTTTCAGCAATATTTTTAATCTCGTCAATATTTCTACCTCCCCCCTCAACCATAACCCTCAAAAAATTTTCTGTACCTGAATATCTTACAAGTACACGTCCATCAGAACCAAGAAATTTTTCATAAGCTTTTATTAAATTATAAGAATTAGAAAGCTTTTCAATAGGAACTTTCTTACTCACTTTTCTATTTATCAAAATCTGTGGAAATTTCTCAATAACGTTCATAAAGTCTGACATTGTTTTGCCTGTACCACTCAAAGCAGAAAGAATCATAACAGAACTCAAAATTCCATCACCAGTAGCTAATATATCTTTAAATATAAAATGTCCTGATTGCTCTCCGCCAAGAGAGGCTTTATACTTCTTCATATTTTCCATAACATATTTATCGCCAACTTCAGAAAATATAACTTTTATTTTTTCTTTCTTTAAGGCAAGAAACAGTCCTATATTTGCCATAACAGTTGAAACTAAAGTATTATTTTTAAGTTTATTTTTACTTTTTAACCATATAGACATTGATGATAAAAAGTAATCGCCATCTCTTATCATGCCATTTTCATCAACACATATCAGTCTATCAGCGTCACCATCAAAAGCAAATCCGCAAAAAGCATTATATTTTTTCACAGCTTTACACAGAGATTGAGGGTGTAACGCACCACAATTTAAATTTATATTCTTACCATCAGGATTAGCGTTTAATGCTATAACACTTGCACCCAATTTTTTAAAAATGCGCGGGGCACACTTATAGGAAGCACCATGTGCACAATCTAAAATTATAATCTTACTTTTAAGTTTTTTACCAGAAAAGTTTTTTATAATAAAATCTTCATAAAACTTTACAAGTTTTAAATTTTCTTTTAAAGATACATTTTTTATTGGCAAAACGTCTTTTAAAGCAATGTATTTATTTATCTTTGTTTCTATTTTCTCTTCTATTGATCTTGAAAGTTTAGATCCATTGGAATTAAAAATTTTAATTCCGTTATCTGTATAATGGTTATGACTAGCAGATATAACAACTGCAGCACAATACTCTCCATTCTTTACAAGTAAAGAAGCTGCAGACGTAGGCATAATGCTACCAAACACCATCTTTGCTCCACTGGCAAACATTCCTTCAGAAAGCCTTGCCTGGATCCTTTCACCAGACTCTCTAGTGTCACGAACAATAAGAATGCGCTTATTAGCACCCAGAGCCTCGGCTATAGAACGACCTATAATATTAAGAGTAGCATTATCAAATGGAAATTTAGAAGAATCTCCCCTAATTCCATCTGTACCAAACATTTTCATTTACATGTGTCTCGCATATAACCATACAAAAAGAGCAAGAATAAAAGCAAAAACCTTCAGTTGCCATCTTTTCTTGATTTTAGCAAATAATTTTGTCATTTTGTTCTCAAGACCTCGCCATTTGTATTAATTATCTCTCGAAGTTTTGAGAGAGATATATTACCACACAACTTACCATCATAAGCCACAGAAATTCGTCCTGTTTCCTCTGAAACAATAACAACAACAGCGTCTGTCACTTCACTTAATCCAAGAGCAGCTCTGTGTCTTGTCCCAAACAATTTTATATTCGTGTCATGACTTAAAGGAAGAACACAACCTGCAGATATTATTCTAGCATTAGAAACTATAATTGCACCATCATGCAAAGGAGCGGATTTATTCTTGAAAATTGAAAGAAGAAGTTCTCTGGAAATATCTGCATTAAGCAACACTCCAGTCTTTGTAAAATTCTTCAAGCCAATTTCATTTTCTATAGCGATAAGTCCCCCCGACATTGAAGCACTTAAATCTTCAACAGCATCAATTATTTCAGTTACATAAGAATCCTTTATTTTTGATTTCGACACCCATAGATAACTACCTACTTGAGCCAAAAAATTACGTATTTCCATCTGAAATATCACAGCAAATATTACAACTGCCACAAGCCAAAAATTGTCTAAAAGCCATGGCAAAGCTTTTAAATGCAAAATATCTCTCGAAATAACAGTAAGACCTAAGATGAATAATATGCCTATAAATATTTGTATTGCTCTTGTGCCTTGTACTACAAGAATTATCCTATAGAATATTAACATAAGAATTAATATATCCAAAATATTTGAGATATACAAGTTGTAAAAAACAGCAAACATTTCCATTATATCCCTCTAAAAGTTTCTATTATTTTAAAAATATTGACAGTTTCTTTAACATCATGAACTCTTACAATATCAGCCCCACAAAACGCCAAAAGAAAGTTGGCAGTTATAAATGATGCTTTATCTTCACCAACCAAAGTTCTGATAAACTGTTTTCGCGAAACTGCACCAAGTACCGCACCAAGACTAGAAAAAACATTCATATTTTTTACTAGTTCTATATTGTGTTTAACTGTCTTTCCAAATCCTGGTCCTGGATCTACAGCAATATAATCTTCTTTTATTCCAAAACCCATAGCATAAGACTTTCTATTACAAAGAAATTCATAAACTTCGGAAGTACAATTTTTATATTCAGGTTTAACCTGCATATTCTTTGGTGTTCCTTTCATATGCATAAGAATCAACCCAGCTTTATGGTCAGCAATGAGTTTAGCTAGTTTATCTTTACCTTTTCTTAAAGAAAAAATATCATTTATTATATCAGCTCCTTCTAACAACGCAATTTTTGCTGTCTCATATTTATAAGTATCTATAGAAATGGGGATTTTAATATGCTTTCTTATTCGTTTTAAAACAGGCAACAATCTTTTAATTTCAGTTTCTGAGTCAACAGGTTTTACGCCTGGTCTTGAAGATTCCGCGCCTATATCTATAATACCAGCACCAACCCTTTCAAACTCAATGGCTTGTTCTAAAGCTTTATTAGAATCCGTTAACCCATCTCCAGAAAAAGAATTAGGATCTAAGTTAATTATACCCATAACAACAGGTTTTGACAAATCTAAGGATTTGTTTCTATATTTAAAAACTTTTCTTTTAATTATCATTCTTTTTAAGTCACTGCCAATCTGTTTTAATCCAAAAGGTTGCAAACTAAGCTTGGAGACAAGTCTATCAAATTGAAACAGAGTTGCAAATAATACTACATCTGAAAACCCCTGTTTAAACCTGCTAATATTTTCATTCAAAGCCACATCAGCACCTACAGAAATAGCCTCTTGTTTTAAAATATTTGCTGCTCTATTATCTATCTTCTCTATAATTATAGGTTCAAGCATGCCTTTGTTTGTCAAAGATTCATAAACTGCAGAGTTGCAACCTGTATTTTTTACAAGTTTTAAAACATCATTGAAATTATTTATCACAGCTTTTCTTATTATCAATTTTATCTTCCCAAAAGAGACATAACTTCAGATCTAGCTCTCGCATCTTTTAAAAATATCCCCATCATAGCTGAAGTAAGCATTTTAGCTCCATGTTTTTTAACACCTCTCATTGTCGTACACAAATGTTCGGCTTCAATGACAACAATGACTCCATGAGGTTCAATTGATTTCATTATAGTATCAGCAATTTGTTTTGTAAGACTTTCCTGCAACTGAAGTCTATTAGCAAAAACTTCTACAAGCCTTACAAGTTTTGATACACCTACTATTTTATCTTTTTGAGGCATATATGCTACACAAGCTTTGCCAAAAAAAGGAAGCAAATGGTGTTCACATAAAGAATAAAACTGAATATCTTTAACAAGTATTAACTCTTCATGCGCTTCCGCAGTATAGTGGATAGGAGAGATAACAAGTCCTAAAGGATCAACTTCATTTCCTAATAAAGCTTCTTTATAGAATTCAGCAACTCTTTCAGGTGTACGGCTAAGACCTTCTCTTTCTAAATCCTCTCCAAAAGATTCAAGCAAAAGCCTTATAGCTTTTTGAGCTTTTTTTTTATCAAAATTAAATTTTTTCACTTTTCTGTTGTTCAACCGTCATTTTTTTATTTTATAACCTCTTTTTCAATTGCAACTTCTTTTCTGTCCTCTTCTGGCACATTTTCCACCACGGTAGACAACTCTTCGCCTTTCATTATTTTATCAACTTCTTCACCGTTAAGATTTTCTCTCTCTAAAAGATACTTCACAAGCCTATCAAGCGTTGCTAAATTATCTTCAATAAGTTTCATTGCTTTAGATTTAGCTCCACATATAATTTTCTTAATTTCTTCATCTATAAGTTCCGAAGTTTTACCAGAATGTCTTACTTCTCTTGAAATATCTCTTCCAAGAAAAACTTCTTCGTTGGGTTTTTGTAAAGCCATTGGACCTATTTTCTCACTCATACCAAATTCCATAACCATTCTTGTTACAATTTCTGTAGCCTTTGAAATATCGTTCTGAGCTCCAGTTGTAATCTCTGAAAATATCACTTCTTCAGCAACGCGTCCACCAAAGAGTATTGTCAATCTATCTAAAAGTTCAGATTTTGAAGTTAGATATTTGTCTTCTTCCGGAAGCTGAAGAGTATAACCAAGCGCTGGACCTCTAGGCACTATAGAAACTTTATGAACAGGATCTGTTGTAGGAAGCAATTTTGCAACTATAGTGTGTCCTGCTTCATGATAAGCTATAATTTTTTTCTCTTTTTCAGACATAATACGAGACTTTCTCTGAGGCCCAGCAAGAATTCTATCTATAGCTTCTTCCATATTTTTCATATTTACAGCTTTTTGATTATTTCTAGCGGCAAGCAATGTCGCCTCATTTATGAGGTTTGCTAAATCCGCACCAACAAATCCAGAAGTTCTTCTGGCTATAACATTTAAATCCACATTTTTATCCAGCTTAACTTTTTGGGCATGCACCGCAAGGATCTCTTCTCTATCTTTTAAATCCGGACTTGGAACTACAACCTGTCTGTCAAATCTTCCCGATCTTAAAAGAGCAGGATCCAACACATCAGGCCTATTTGTTGCAGCAATTAAAATAACACCTTCTTTTGTATCAAAACCATCCATCTCAACAAGTAACTGATTTAAGGTTTGTTCTCTTTCGTCGTGACCTCCACCGATACCTGCAAATCTATGCCTACCAACAGCATCTATTTCATCTATAAACAATAAGCATGGGGCAGACTTTCTACCTTGATCAAATAAATCTCTTACTCTTGAAGCACCAACACCCACAAACATTTCAACAAATTCCGAGCCGCTTGAAGAAAAGAAAAGAACTCCTGCTTCACCAGCAACAGCTTTAGCAAGCAAAGTCTTTCCTGTCCCAGGAGACCCAAAAAGAAGAACTCCCTTTGGAATCTTTCCACCCAATTTTTGAAATTTAGCCGGATCTTTTAAAAACTCTATTATTTCTTGTAATTCCTCTTTTGCCTCATTGCAACCAGCAACATCTTTAAACATAACTTTTTTAGCAGCATTATTTCCTGCAAGTTTTGCTTTTGTTTTACCAAAAGACATAGCATTTTTGCCACCACTCATCATCATTCCTCTCATAAGAAAAAACCACACAAAAAGGAAAAGAATCATAGGCAAACAGCCTGCTAACAAAGAACTAAACCAACTGCCTTTTTCAACAGAAGAAAATTCAAGAACTTTATTTTCTTCCATGTCCTTTATCAGGTTTGGGTCATTCATTGGAATAGTTCTAAAGTTCTTTAAAACTCCATCTAAATCTCTAAATTGACCTTTTATAAAATCCTGCCCAACTATAACTTTAGATACACTGCCTGCTCTTATATACTGCTTAAACTGAGAATATTCAAGTTCTGTCTCTAGACCTTTTTTCCCTGCAGAATTCATAAGCATAAATATAATTATGAAAAGAGTTACCCAAAAAAGTATATGCCACAGGCTTTTTTTCTTCATCAAATCGACTCCTTTATTTTACCAACATAGGGTAAGTGTCTAAAAACCCATTGCAGTCCACAATCCATAACTTACTACAAAATCATTTCCTATTTCAAAACAATTATAATCAACAACAACTTCTTTTTCTCTAGCACATTTTTTATCTAAAAACACAGGTCTTTATGCTTTAGGATTTTTCAAAGATACTTCTTTTATCAAGAAACCTAAAGTAAAAACTCTGTCAACGATATATTCAATTATGACAACATCTTTACCTATAGTATTTTTTGATATCTAAACTACTTTTACTTTTACCTGTGTTTGTGTGCCTATACAAAAATCTAACAGAAATAAAAATCAACTCTGCATTCTAAGTCTAAACTACACATCAAATAAGAACATTTTTCCCGCATAATCTTAGATATTTGTGCTCCTACTTCCAAAAACTTTTTCACAAATATCTTTTTGTGGCTAAATCAAAACATCAATATTATATTCTATAGCTACGTTGTTGCTTATCTGCCATTTTCTTTACCTTTTATAAAAAAATACGCTTTATTGTTTGGTTTAACACAGAAACTCCAATCATCCGATATTTTATAAATTGATAAGTCTGACGATAAAATTTTATACATTATTAAATTGATATAAGAGTTGTACTTTTTTTGAGGCAAAATATTCTTCAAAATTCTGTATTGAACTGCCTTATTATACTGCAAAAACGTTGATAAATCAAGTAAAATTTGTCTTTTGCTAAATTTTACGCATTTTTTTAAACATTTAATGACAATTTCTTCTAGATAAGTATTTTCCATAGCATGTATACGGCTTAAATTAAAGATATGCTCAACAGCCATAGTATTTATCTTTTCACACAAAGGAATAATAGAAAGTCTTATCTTATTGCGCGTATAAACATCAGAAAAATTAGATTTATCTGTACAAAAAGGTAATTTATGAATAGTTATATAATCTTCAATCAATTTTCTTTTAATAGGAAGCAACGGTCTTATAACACTAAGCTTTTTATCTATATTTCTCTCCTGAGGTATCCCTACAAAATTTCCACTTCCCCTTAAAAGCCACATTAAAACAGTCTCGGCATTATCATTGGCGTTATGAGCAGTGGAAATTTTATTACATCTATATTTTTTAGCTATACTTTCAAGCAACAAATATCTTAAATTTCGTCCAGCTGTTTCAATAGATATAGATTCTTTTTTAGAATATTTTTTTACATCAATGTTTTCTAAAATACAATCAATCCCAAATTTGTTTGACAAATTTTTGACTATTCGAGCCTCTTTAGTCGACTCTTTTCTTAAATTGTGATTGAAGTTTACTATTAAAAGTTCTATCTGTATTTTTTTTGCCAAACGCCAAAACATATGAAGCATACAAATAGAATCTTGTCCACCAGAAACAGCAAGTATAATTTTATCTTTGAATTTTACTAAACCAGTTTGAACAATATTTTGATAGAAAACATCCCACGTCTTCATCTTCTAAAAAACCTTCTAAAAAAAACTTTTTCTGTCAATACTTTTTTTAGGAGAAATAAGAGCTGTAAAATTTTTAATAAATGAAACAATATATTTGTCTGAATGTATAGCTACATATTTATTGCGCCAAATAGGAAAAAATTTATTCTTAAACTCTCTTAAAAATGCAATATCATATTTAAAATGTTCAGCAAACATAAACATCTTTGCGAAACATTTTGCTGAGTCTTCACTGTTATCAGTCCTATCAAAATAAGCAAGCCCTAAATTAAACCATTCATACCTATCATCTTTAGCATATATAACATTTTTAAATATTATATATGAAAACAAATCATATTCACTCTCCATATATCTCACTATAGCTGAAGATATTTCATGTTTATTGTCTGTTTTTGAAAAAATTGAAAAAGCGTAAACCTTTTCATTTTTTACTAAAACACTAAAGTCCATATACTGCATATAACTTTCATCATACTTCCCTGGAATAAAGTTCATTTCAAAATAATGCTTATCTGTTACCCACTGCTTATTTATCTCTGCAAATTCAGCTTTATATCTATTAAACATATCCGCACCTAAAAACTTATAAGTAATCCCCGACTTTTCTATCTTTTTTTCCAAATCATAGAAACTTTTAAAATTTTCTCTATTATATATATTAAATTTTTTCAACTCTACTCTTGCTTCCTGCCCCATGTCAAAAATATCAAGCCCAATATCATCATAAATTTGCGCATACTTTTCATCTATAGCAACAAATACAAGCTTAACTGTAGCCTTGTCAGCAATCTCTTTAAACTTCCATAGAAGCTCATTTCTGCTAAAATTTCTTCCGATAGGATCTCCCAAAACAATCCAATTGTCTTTTGACTTAGCATACATTATAAACGCATCTTTTTCGACATTTACTATAAATTCCTTATCCGAAGCCAAAGCATACATTGAGTAAACATAATCTGAAGAATGCGCTATTGCTTCTATATCTTTTTCTGTAAACAACACGGGCTTATTAAAAAAGTTTTTAAGTATCTGTTTAACAGCCACTATTAGTATTATAACACCAACACCAAAACTTGCTCTTAAAAACCTCGCAGCATCATTAGTGTTTAAAAGATTACTAAAAAACACATTAAAATGTATCCAAGAAAAAATGTTTTGTCTATTTATAAAAAACCCTATCCAAATAGACAGTGTAAACACTCCACCAAACGCACAAAACCACCATAAACTAAAATCTGTTTTGAGTATATGAATATCCCTATAAAAATATTTTTTCGAAAACAATAAAACAACTAATAAAGACACAAAACATATAAAAACTAAAACTGGTTCTCCAACAATAAGTATCAAAACTATGGCAAAAGATACCAAGCAACAAGATATACTCCATGCTTTTTTAACTCTAAGCTGCAAAGCACGAGATATAAACAAAATACCTATTGCCGTAATGCTCAATAAGAAGTGCGATAAATCTGCAAACCAAGATGGGAGTAAGTTTATAATAACCTTTAATTGATCAACGTTAAACGGAGTTGATGTCGAAAACATAGTTATCATACCCATAAAAAAAAAACATATAGCTATAACTTGAACCACAAGTGACGAAACTGTTTTTCCAAAAATTTTCGCCGTTTTATTGAACTTTTTAGTAAAAACAATAATTTCAAAAACTCCTAACATAACAAGAGCTATTAAAAGTGGAAAGAAATAAAATACTGCTCTATAAATAAGAAGCGCACTTATAACACCAGGATTATTTGCAGAATTTGGCATTAAAAGAGTTATTGACGTTTCAAAAACACCCATTCCGCCAGGCACTTGGCTTATAATTACAAGAAATTGTGATACAAGAAAAACTTTAAGCAGCACAAAGTATGATATGTATCCTTCAGGCATAAGTACAAAAAGAGTGATGGAAGCAATAAGCCAATCACTTGTAGCAAGCAACACCTGCGCCGTTACAATTTTTATGTTTGGAAAAGAAATGGTGGTCCATTTAAAAATTTTATACGGTTTTGAATGGAAAATACTTAATAAAACATACAAAACTAAAATAGTTACGCAAAACAATCCGATTATTTTTGTTGAAATATTTAAATTAAATACATTCTCTAACGAAACAGGTGCGAAAGTAAAAATGATCCCACCTACAGCTAAAAGTCCGAGCCATATTGTTGCTGAAGAAAATAGAAGCACTTTTGTAACGTTAATTATTGAAATGTTGTACAAAGAATAAAGTCTATATCTTATAGATCCACCAAAAAGCATAGAATAGCCAGTATTATTAGCTAAAACATTGCTTATAAAACATGTAAATATAATATCTTTAGACTTTATTGGAATCTCAGCATCAATAAACCTAAATGCGATAATATCATAACCGCCTAAAACTAAATAGTATGACAACGCCAAAAACAATGCTATTGCAATTCTTACAACAGGGATTGCCTTTAACGCATTTATAATATCAACATAACAAAAATTTTTTAATTGATTATGTAAAAGAACTAATGCTCCTATAAAAATAAAAAAAACTAAAGGAACTAGAACAATTTTTATCCACTTTTTCATTATTTATCCTATTATATATTATTACATCCTATTGGAGTCAACGGAAAAATTTTTGCTGATTTTTGTTTTTTCCAAAAACACAAACACGTTTGATTTCAGAAATAATATTTGATACTAAATGCATCACAAGTATTATATACATATAATAGTAGTATTAGTGCCCATTACAACTATCTTTCTCACAATTTTGCAGATTTAATGATAAGGTTTTGTTTATATATCTACAAATTATTAGAAAATTCACCAATATTCTGTTTTTTCCGAATGATATGATCGCAAGTTTTTTATTTTTAATATAACACTCACTTCCATTAAATCTATTATCTGCTATGACTTTTTAATAATATATTTTGTAGCAATATAATTTTACCTATTCCAACACCCGAAAAAACCGGACAACACAACGTCAAGTTATATTTTATTTCTGTATGGAAATAGATAATGTAAAACAAAAATAAGTAATCAACTTTATAAATGGATTTTTGGAACCAATAAAACATATTTATTGATGTATTTATCTCTGTTTTTATATTCAGAGTAAAATAATATACAATCTAAGTTTTTCTATCATTTCGCAAAACAAAAATATGTTTCAAATACATAAAATCAGTCATAAAATTCTTTTATCTTATACAAAGATTTTATATTTTTTCATTACAAAAAATCAAAAAAATGACGAATAAAAAAATTATATAATAAATATTGATATGATTTTAAATACATTGCTAGATGATAGAGAGCAAAAAGCCAGACATTTCAAGTTTCTTAGCATAGCCTTACCATTTATATAATTTCAACAGCAGTCATGTTTTTATATTGTATTTCTATTTTATTTTTCTCAAAAAAAAGAACAGTTCTATTTAATACAAGACAACTAAAAACCAAGCTTCAAAATTTTAAAAATATTTGTACGGTTCAATTTTCAAGTAGGTGTATACACGTTCTAAAACAAACACATTATTATGAACAATTTATAATTTGGCTTTATGTACTTCTGATGATAGTTATAAACACAAACACCTATTACGACAAACAATTTATCCTGGTAGAAAAAAAGATCTCCACAGTTTAAAAATGTATAATACTATCAAATTAGATAGTTACTTTTTTTAATGTTCAAAACTTTTGATTATGAAACTCATAAAACCGACTTGTTAACACTAACTAATGTTATTCAAATTTATAACTGTTATTTTTCTACTTGAGTCTCTAAATATTATATTTATTCAGTAATAAAGACATTACAACACAAAAATTTACTATAAATTTTGATTGTACCTTTTACAGCAAACTCAACTTTTATATTATAACACTTATACAGTAACAAATAACAAATACTTTAAAAATTTATACCTTGTAGAGTTTTTTTGGTTATTTATATAATATGTATTTGTATACTTACTATGCTTCATGATATTCTTGGAAATACAAGTCAGGTAGCATAAGAAAATGCACATTTTAAGATGAAAGCTAGTAAACAACTGAAAGTTAAATAGATTTTAGTCATGTATTTTTGCGCATAGAGCTGAAGTGGTGAAAATGGCAGACATACAGGTTTCGAAGTCTGTCCCAGCAGAGGGGATGTAAGTTTAATCCAGATCTCAACATTTTATATTTTTACTTAACATTGAAAATTTAAAAACTCAATAAATTTCTGTTAATCAATAAATATTGCTGGAAAGGCTATTAGAGATATATCTAGACAAAATATGTGAGACATTTAGGCTACGGAAAGTATTATTAAAACACAAAAGATAACTTGATAATCTTAAAAATATACGTAATTTGATATATTCAAAATATAATATAATAAACTAATTTCGAAATACTGTATCTGAGAATTTTAAAAAACAGCAGGCAGTACTTGCTGCTTTTTAATTTAATTGGTTTCAAAAAAATATTAAATATTTTGATATATAATCATAAACGATATTTATGTAACATGTTGTTTACCACAATATATATAAAAAATATATCTGAAGGATTGGATTAAAAATGGAAAAACTAATCTTAACTACAACTATGATGTGTTACGCCTTTTGCACATATTGATAGCTATGATTTTAATGCAAAAACTAAGTACTGCTGAAAAATTTGAGAAAAAACAATAATTTTAAAACTTAACACTCAAAGCTTGAGAACAAACAATTAATTACCTATATGTTAGATGAAGCAAATGTTTATATAGAAAAAAAGAATTTAAAAATAAAATTAATGCTAAAAAATACTTTTACTGAAGTTGTTAGTGTTTTCTTTAAAATTTAATTGATTAGAATATGCAATTGCTGCTGAAAAATTATTACTTAACATTAATAAAATTAACATCACATGGACACAAAAGTTAATGTTGAACCTATAAAGGCCGAGCTTAAAGCAGGAAAAAACACTAAGGTTCCTTCTTAGGTTGGCATATATTGTTTTAAAATTTACAAAATTTTCGTTTAATAGTATAAGAAGCAGGAATTAAATTTACACAGTCACAACATAGGTTTTAAATAATGATAAAATTAAAACAGTCACTCTGAAATTAATGTATCAGTCTATATACAGATATCGCTTATTTATGCTAACAAGATTAAATTTAAAATTACAACTATTTGATATAATGTAGCAAGGAAGTACTATTAAAGTATGAAAGATGTTCTGTATTCCATAGCTGAAAAATCCATATATTTCTCTGGCAGCTATAATTTTCATATATATTTTTACAGGATAACGACATTAAACGAATGCCAATGACATAACGTTTTTATAAGCTATGTTTTTCTCTTATTTCTTATTAGATTTTGGGCTATCTCTACAAGTTATTTTTAAAGTCCAATTAAAAAACATAACACAACACCAAGATGGATATATGGAAACAATGTTATGTTCACATATATATTATTAATGTTTACTCATCATTTTATACAATTTATAGTGTAATGTTTAACAGAACAAATGTCTAGAAAACTACAAAATAGTAAAACAACTGGAATTTTGACAAAAAATCTCAAACAAAAACAAAAGCATATACTTTGACATATTATCGTCTAAAAACTACCATATTTTACACTCTGAGATAAAATTCTGACTTTAAAAAATATTTATACGTTTGTTAAGAGTATTATCTTGACAGTTCTATAGCAAAGTGTGATATTCAAATCCCATTCTCAGGATTTTTTGTCTAATTTCTAAAATAATTGTACAATTGTTTAAAGTTTAAGTTATTCTTTTCAATACCTGCATATTTATTGTAAAGCATTTCTTTTGATTTTATTAACATAGATGAGTTTATACCACATTCCAAAGTCATAGAAGCCTCTATATAAGCACAAAACTTATCACACATTTCTACAAGAGTCCCATCAACTGCATTATATTTATCATTATCAAAATCAGCAGCATTGTCAACTTGTTTAACTTCACTATTTTCAATAATTTTATCTGCAAACTCGTCTTCTATAAAATACTGCATTTCACTGTGCCAGCTTACAGGTATTAAAGGAAGTATTCTTTCGTCAACTTGTTTCTTTTCATATTGTTTTATTATATCTTCCAAGCCGTGTATAGAAGACTTGACGGGTTTAACTATATCTTTGGTCAAAATTTCAGGCAAATCATGAAACAGCGAAGCATAAAAGTTATTATATCTCCTACTTTCTGAAGCATTTATTTCAAGCGATAACAAATAAGCAAAAATCGCAACCATAAGCATGTGTCCAAGAACAGTGGTTTTTTGCACTCTGAAAGCCTGCGCCCATCTTTGTTGAAATCTTAGCTGTCCACATAAGTCTAAAAAACCGTAATATTTTTTATTAAACATTAATTGTGTTACACCGAATAAATCGTTAAAATGTGCAAGACTATCGTTTATTTCATTTTTTGTCTTCTCTATCCCACAAAGCATAGAGTTCCATTTGTAAACTATGTCAAATTCCCATCTAGTCGACATGTAATGAGCTGCGCTTAATATCCTTTTTTCATGACTAGCATAATTAATATCTGAAAAATGCTGCGAACATCTTTTAGCAAAACCTCCACCTAAAGCATCTAAGTCTGTCTTAAAATTTTCAAGCACCCATTTGTTTAATTCTTTTTCCTTTTTTGACATTATCTCACGGAACACTTCGGGTTTCAAATCCGTAAGCATTATTCTCTGAAAAAACTCAAAAATACCCCCTTCAATAAGTTTTATCCAATCAACGTATTTCCCATATTCTTCTTCAAACTTAGCAATTATATAAGCAATTATCATCTTATGAGATTGTTTATCTAATTCAAAAAAATCCGACGGACGAATATGATCATTCCATCTTAAAATATTCGCGGCAGAAAAAATCCTTAAAATTAGATCTTTCGTTATCATTTTTTCCCAAACAAAATTACACTGATCTTAAAACAACATCTTAAGACGCTCGCTTTTTTTGCTAAAAATCTTTTATTCTTAAAAAACTTCATCACCATATAACAAACACACTTACCTTCATTCTGAGCTTTTTCTATTATATCTACTCGTTTACTTTATTTCCACAGTGGCTTTAAATATTTTAACACTCTCTACCTTATTTAAAAACTTTAATTCTATCTCATTTTCGTACTCATTCAGTTTCTCTTTTCACACACATCATATATTATATAGCTCTTC
>JAISWG010000009.1 GCA_031271205.1 Endomicrobium sp. | reverse complement strand
TAAGAAATGGTATCCATTTATTTCAAGTGCTACTCCACACTGATAGATAGAATGATATGTTCCGCTCACCCAAATAGTTCCATTATCTTTTAGAACTCTTTTGCACTCTTTGAGCCACTTTATATGAAATTCTAAATTTTTAATAGAACCTTGCCCTATATCCCAATCGCCTTTTTTAACATTGGAGCGTTTTCCTGAACGACACGTGAAAGAACCGTTTGACAAAAAATATGGAGGATCAGCAAATATCATATCTATAGAATTTTCGGAAAGTCCTTGCAATACTTTTATACAATCACCTTTGTACAAAACAAAATTATTGCTGTGAAAATATTCTGCCATTTATAATTCCACTTGCTCTATTTTAAATACAGGACCGTCTTTGCATGTCATTTTTATTTTGCCATCCACTTTTACAACACAACCTTGACAATTACCCAATCCGCATGCCATTTTTTTTTCCAATGATGCAAAACCTTTTACATTTTTAAGCTTGGCAATCTCCATAACCTTTTTTAACATTGGAGCGGGACCGCAAACAAATATTATGTCGTCAGATTTTAAATTCTTCTCTAATACATCCGTTATATAACCTCTATACCCTTTTGAACCATCTTCTGTTGAAACTTCTATTTTCCAGCCTAATTTCTCAAACTTATTAAGACACAACAGATCCTTTGATGAGCGAGCACCATAATACAGTATTCCCTTTTTATCTAATTTCATGGCAAGAAAATGTACTGACGCAATCCCAGTACCGCCAGCAACAATGACATAATTAAAAGCTTTATAAGTTTCTAAATCATAACCTTTGCCCAATGGTCCTAGCAGATGTATCTTACCTGAAGCAATACCAGAAAGAATCATTGTGCCTTTGCCTACAACTTTATACAAAAAACTTAATGTATCTTTTTTTGTAGAGTGCACACTTATTGGTCTACGCAAAAAAACACCGGGAATTTCTATCATAAAAAATTGCCCAGGGGAACAGTGGTCTAAAACATCATCTGCCTTAACTTCTAATTCAAAGTAACCTTCGCAAACTTCTTTATTTGAAATTATCTCGTAATTTTTATTAAATCTTTTTTTAACTGTACACACTCTTAATCCCCCATATTATTTCTGCCAGATTATATTACCACCTACTATAGTCATAACAGCGCCACCTTTAAACCTTCTTCCTATAAAAGGCGAATTTTTACTTTTTGAAAATATGCTTTCTTTAGTAAAATCATAGTGATATTTAGTATCTATTATTGTTACATCAGCAATACTACCTTCCTTGAGAGAACCTCTACCTGCAAGATTAAATATTTTTGCAGGATTTAAAGTCATCTTAGCAACAGCTTCAGAAAGATTCAAAACTCCCTTATTTACAAGCTCATTTAAAACTAAACTTAACATAGTCTCAAATCCTATAATGCCAAAAGGCGCTAAGTCAAATTCTATGTTTTTTTCTTCCTGCATATGTGGGGCATGATCAGTAGCTATACAGTCTATTGTACCATCAACTAGCCCTTTTTTGATAGCTTCTACATCTCTTTTTTCTCTTAAAGGAGGATTTGTTTTAGTATTGGCATCATATACTTTAACAACATCATCAGTGAGCGTAAAATAATGAGGGCAAGTTTCAGCAGTAACTTTTATGCCTTTTTTTTTAGCTTGTCTTACTAAATCAACAGAACCTTCAGTTGAAACATGAGCTACATGTAGATAACCACCTGTAAGCTCAGCAAGTATTATATCACGACTTACCATAATTTCCTCAGCCTGTCTTGGTATCCCTCTAAATCCCAATATCATTGAATTTTTGCCTTCATTCATTGATCCATTTTTGCTAAGCTCCTTATCTTCACTATGGGAAATAACAGGAAGCTTAAACATCTTAGTATATTCCAAAGTTCTACGCATTATTTGAGAACTTTTTATAGAAAAACCATCATCGCTTACGGCAACGATACCAGCTTTCTTTAAAATTCCAATTTCTGAAAGTTCAACCCCTAAAGAACCTTTTGTTGCACACCCTATAGGAAAAACGTTTACAATACCTTCTTTCTGAGCTTTGAAGATAACAAATTCAACAGTCGGAGCATTATCTATCGGGGGTTTAGTATTAGGCATACATAAAACAGTAGTAATTCCACCTTTTGCTGCTGATCGCGTACCAGTATAAATTGTCTCTTTGCCTTCCTGCCCCGGTTCTCTTAAGTGAGCATGGACATCTATTAGACCAGGCACTGCAATTCTACCACTTCCATCAATAATTTTACCCTTGCCGTCTCCAGAGAGCTTTGAAACTATTTTACCGTTTTCAATTAAAATATCACTGACAACATCTTTATCCTGCGACGGATCAACGATTCTTATATTTCTAATTTGAAGACACATTTTCCCTCTTTTTTAAAAGATATAGAACTGCCATTCTAACAGCTATACCATTTGTTACTTGCTCGTTGATTACTGCATTTGAACTATCAGCTATTTCAGAAGAAATTTCTATGCCTCTATTCATAGGCCCAGGATGCATAATTAAAACTCCTGGCTTTGCTTTGTTAAGCCTTTCTTTTGTTAGCTGATATAACTCCACATACTCATGAACTGACGGAAACAAATTTTCTTGCTGACGTTCAAGCTGTATTCTTAAAATATTTACTACATCAACTTTTTTTACTGCCTCGTCTAAATCATAATATATTTTTACACCCAAATCTTTTATATTTTCAGGAATTAAAGTTGGTGGTCCTGACACTGCAACTTCAGCTCCCAATTTGGTTAATGCCCAAATATTAGATTTTGCAACTCTTGAATGAACAATATCACCGACAAGAAGCACTTTTAAACCTTCAATTTTTTTCTTTTTATCATATATCGTATATAAATCAAGAAGACCCTGCGTTGGATGCTCGTGAAAACCATCTCCTGCATTTATTACTGAAGTATTAAGATTTCTCGCCAGAATATCTGGTGCTCCGGTCAACGAATGCCTAATAATTATATAATCAACTTTCATAGCTTCAAGCGTTTTACCTGTATCTATTAGACTTTCACCTTTAACTACACTTGAAGTACTAACAACAACATTTACAACATTTGCTGAAAGTCTTTTTGCGGCAATTTCAAAAGAATTTCTTGTGCGAGTTGAAGGTTCATAAAAAAGCATTACTACTGTCTTGCCAGCCAAGGTTGGAGTCTTTCTAACAGACCTAGTAAAAAGACTTTTAAAAGGTTTCGTTGCATTCAAAATTGTCTGTAAGTCTTTTTTATCCAAATGCTCAAGACCAAGCAAATCTTTACAATTAAGGGACATCTTTGCTCCTATAATTTTTATATATTTTTTTAAGATCGCATTTGGCAATCATTAACTTACAAAAACCTTATATTCATATTCACGTTTAGTTACTCATAATCAACTTTTATGTTTTTTTTGTTTCATATTTGACTCAAACATATTTGGTTCCTACAAACTATAGTTCCTAAAAATTTCTATTAATTAAAATCGCCAATTGAACACAGACTTTTAGTTTGCCAAAACATACACAAGCACACATAAAAGTAACTCTTATCGTTCTTTCCGTAAATAAAAATCATTATCAACAAAAATTATATTTTTTCTGTTTAAATCAAATGGTGTATGATCACATATCGTACAGACATGCCAAACTCAGAATCATCAAGCTCACCCTCTCTGTAAGTTTGGTGATATATAAAGTTCTAAGCAAAATTCAGATTCTTTATACACTATAAAACTTTGCAATTTTAGAAATAATTCTCTCTGCAAGAAACATTTTTTTTGTTTTGTATGCCGAAAACAACAAAATTTGCGATCAACGTCAAAAAATTTCTACAGAAACCTTGCTTAGCACATCTTGAAAAGCGTCAGAATCTAATATAATTTTTGCCATTTTATTTTTTCAAACCTGTTATATATTTTTTAAAACCGTCTTTTTGAAGTTCAAGATTTTCTTTTACTATAAGTTCAGCAAGACCTATTTTGTAAGATTTTAACTTTGCTTTCAAATCATAGTTATCTATTGCAATTATTTGAACGGCTAAAATCGCTGCGTTTGCAGCTCCTGCTTTACCTACTGCAACAGTAGCCACAGGTACACCTTTAGGCATTTGCGATATGGACAGCAAGGCATCAAATCCTGCCAAATGCTTGCACTCTACAGGAACACCTATTACTGGAAGAACAGTTTCTGAAGCAACAACTCCCGGAAGAGCTGCAGACATACCAGCCACAGCTATAAAAACTTTTACACAAGAACTTTCGGCTCTATTTATACATTGCTTTAAATGTTCAGCTGTTCTATGAGCAGAAGCTATATTCACACTATAAAAAAGTTTAAATTCATCTAAAACTTTAATTGTTTCACCAACTAAAACCAAATCAGATCTCGACCCTGCAATAATTGCCACATCAATTCTATTTTCCATTTAAAGCCCTCCATGCAATATCTTTTCTGTAATGGATTCCTTCAAATTTTATTATAGAAACATTTAAATAAACTTTATCTATAGCACTTTTTATATCAGAAGCAATTGAAACAATATTCAACACTCTTCCACCTGAAGTGACAATCTTTCCGTTTTCCAACTTCGTTCCTGCATGGAACACCATAGAATCTTTGTCTCTTATACTCTCAAGACCTTTTATTTCAAAACCTTTCTTGAAACTTTTTGGATATCCTCTTGAAGCTAAAACTACACAAACTGAAAACATTTTCTTCCAATTTATTTTTAAGTTTGCAAGATTTTTATCTAAAATTGCTTCACAAATATCAACAAAATCTGTATCAAGTAGTGGAAAAACAGTCTGAGCTTCAGGGTCTCCAAAACGGCAATTAAACTCTAAAACATAAGGGCTAGATCCATTCATAATAATCCCAACATACAAAACTCCCTTATAGTCAAGTTTTTCTGCTTTAATTCCGTCAATAACTTTATGTATTATAGTATCTTCAACTTTCTTATTTAATTCTTCTGTGGCTAACGGAGCCGGAGCGTAAACACCCATTCCACCAGTGTTTGGGCCCTCATCATTATCGTTTACTCTTTTATGATCTTGAGAAACAGGCATTACAGAATAAGTTTCACCATCAGTAAATACTAAATACGAAAGTTCCGGTCCATCTATATATTCTTCTATAATTATATCAGTTCCTGCTTCTCCTAAAATTTTTTCATTCATCATTTGTTTAACTACACTCGCAACATCTTTTCTACCACTACAAATATAAACACCTTTACCTGCAGCAAGACCATCAGCTTTAACTACAACTTTCTTGTTTACTTCCAAATTTGCAAGAAATTTTAATGCATTATCAATATTTGAAAAGCTATTATATTGAACCGTAGGAATTCCGTATTTATACATAAACTCTTTTGAGTATATTTTACTTGATTCCAATCTTGCAGCAGCTTTAGAAGGTCCTATTATTTTTAAACCTCTTTCTTTAAAGTAATCTACTATACCCAACGACAAAGGAACTTCTGGACCTACAAAAGTAAAATCTATACCGTTTGTCTTAACAAAATCAGCGAGCCTATTAAAATCATTTACCTTAATGTCTACATTTTCAGCAACTTGAGATATTCCGCCATTTCCAGGAGCACAATATACTTTTTCAATTTTAGAACTTTTTACAAATTTCCAACATATAGTATGTTCTCTACCTCCAGACCCAACAACCAATACTTTCATCAAATCTCCTATCTGTGATAAAATTGGTTTAAATGTATTTTTTAAAAACTTGACTATTAAAATAAAAAACTAGGACAAGAATGAATACAATTCAGCAATGACTTTTACAGTATCGACCACACCTTTGCTTGAAGATAACGAACTTTCTCTATAACCTCAATAACAAACTAACTGAGTACTTTTCCCTTACTTAGACCAGCATATTCTGAAAAATATCCGCATAAACACTTTCAGTTAGCCATTTTCTTTTTACCATACAAAAGCTCCGCCACTTCCCCCCATTCATTAAAGATTATATTGCCATCTTGACAAAAATACTTCACTCAATAACCTATTTACCAACCTTTTTACAAAACTTTAAACCTACAACAAGCCAAAGTAGATTTTACAAAACAAATGCATTTAATAGCAACAGAATTGCAATTGCCACTTTTTATTTCTTTAATTTTAGGCTATTAATTAGCTATACAAGAAGCTTATTTCGTAGAAAAGCTATATTTTTACTTTCTCTGTTTTATTAGGTATTCTGGAAATTGCTATTACATACAAATAATGTTTAATCACGTCGTTTAGTCCAAAAATATATTTAAATAAAGAAGAAGTTCTTTATATTTATTTTTTCAAACAGAACATAAAAAATCTTCACTAAATTATACTCAACAACACATTTTTTTGCTCATTATTGCTCCATTATCCATAAAGAATAAACATTATACTACCTAAATGTGAACCAAAAAAAACAGAAATATCTACATTTTGATGGTTTAATATATCCTCTGAAATATACAATAGAAAAGGACATTCAAAACATCTGAAAGTCTTTCATTAGAATATGACGAACAATCATAAATCATGATCGTCTGTAACAGCTACGATTTTGTATTATTGTATATTTTAAATTTTTTATCTTTGTTGCAAATCTACCAAGTATCTCATTTGAATACTGATTAAACAGCAAATCTATTCTGAATTAAACTTTCGTTTTACAATATTCTTCTCCAATTCTTTTGGAATTTTAATAGACATAGCTTCGTAATTATCATGTAAAGAACACGACGAATGGTTGGTAGTAATCATTACATAAAACAAATTTTCTTTTATTATCCTTACTTAAAATTTCAAATAAGTACTCAAATAATCATCGTCATACACTCCTATTGATTACAGAGACAAAAAAAACGCTCAAACTTATTTCACTAGAACCTTTTGTGTCAAATTCTAAATTCGACATAAAATTACCTATGTTTCTCCAACCAGTATTGTCGCTATGCATAAATGTTGCTTCATAGTTACTTTCTTATATGAAATCGATCCGATAAAATCATATTTTTACAAGCATATTTTAGCTGAACTATATACCACAAATTAGAACGTCTTATCACATTTACATCGCTCCATCAAAATTTATACATTTTGCCATAGCGTCTAAATATAAATCTTAACACAGGCATAAGTATTAGAAATACAAGACTAAGAAAGATCCATTTAGAAAATAACAATTTAAAATTTTTCATATTATCTTTTCTTATAAAACTTTATTCCTACTTTCACAGTAATAAAATAACTGTTACATAAATTCTGCTAAGGTGCAAACAGCAAAGACAATAACATAAATTGATACGCTCTAATTCAAAAGTGGACTAAATATCTGTTATTTTACGAAATCAACAGCATTCTGAAATATTGCTTTCCCATAACCATATTTGCCGGCAAAACCTTCTCTTGCAGGATGTTGAAGAGCAAACATATATCGTTCAGGATGAGGCATAAGACCAAAAACATTTCCTTTTGTGTTACAAATCCCTGCAATCTGTTCAACAGAACCGTTCGGAGCTAGAGGATATTTTGGAACCATACCATCTCTAGTTGAATATCTAAATACAATCTGATTATTTTTATTTAGCTTTTCCAAAAGTTTAAAATTTAAAGGGATAAATTTTCCCTCGGCATGCGCTACAGGTAAAGTTATTATATCAGGAAGATTTTTTGTCCAAATACAATTAGATTCGTTCTTAATTTTTTTTTCTGTTTTTAAATAAATCCAACGACATTCAAATTTATTCGAATTGTTATAAGAAAGCGTTGAAATTTGCTTAAACAATTTAGGTTCAGGAAGTAAGCCCATCTTAACTAAAACTTGAAAACCGTTGCATATGCCTATAACAGGCTTACCACTCAGAGAGAACTTTTTTATCTTATCTCCAAGTTTATTTTTAATCTCATTAGCTAACACTTTTCCCGAAGCTATGTCATCGCCATAAGAAAAACCTCCAGGAAAAGCTAAGATATCGTATTCAAAAATTTTATCTTTATTTTCTATAAGAGAGTTGATATGTACTTGTTCAGCCACTGCTGAACACATCTCAAAAGCGGTTTTAGTTTCATAGTCACAATTTGTACCTGCACTTCTTAAAATCAATACTTTTACCTTTTTCATGATATCATATCCCATTTACCAGCTTATAGTATTACGCCAAACTTTCAAAAGATTTCTTGATTTCTCTTTTACTTTTACTTTGTCTTTTTGGCTTTCAAAAATTACATACTTATCTTTTGTTACACAACCAACTTCAGCGAAAACACAACCCTTAAAAATATCTCTGAACTTAGATTTATTTTTAGGTATTATTTCAACTATAAACCTACCATTCGACTCGGAAAAAAGTGTTTCGGCAACACTCAACCTGCCTTTAATTCTGATTGCATCTATATTAATCTTTACACCTTTATCCCCAGCAAAAGCCATTTCGCTTATTGCAACTACAAGACCACCTTCAGAACAATCGTGACAAGACTCTATTAAGTCATTGTTTATAGCTTTATAAATTCTCTTCATTACTTCTTTTGATTCTTTTGGATACACAACAGGAACAACCCCATCTTTAATATTTTTTATTTTTGCAAGAACAGAACCGGCAATCTCATTTCTCGTAACACCAAGAATAAATATTTTATTTCCATCATTTTTAAACGGCATTGTAACTGTATTTGCAACATTTTCTATAACACCTATTGCAGATATTAAAAGCACAGGCGGTATAGAATATTTTTTCCCACCAATGGAGTACTCATTATGCAAACTGTCTTTGCCAGATATAAAAGGAATATCAAAAGCTTTTGACATATCGTAACAAGCATTTGCTGCCCTTACCAAACTCCCTAAAATTTCGGGGTTGTTAGGATTTCCCCAGCAAAAATTGTCAAGAAGTGACATCTTTTCCACATCTGCACCAACAGCTACAGCATTTCTTAAAGATTCTTCTATAGCAGAAGCAGCCATTTTATACGTATTTATTTTCCCATAACTAGGATTTAATCCATTAGATAAAACAATTCCTCTTTTAGTTCCATTCACCAATGTATAAGGAAATATAACAGATGCGTCGCCGGGTCCTGAAACTTCTATATCTGTACCTTGTAAAGGCTTTACAATAGTTTGACCCTGTACTTCATGGTCATATTGTCTTATAATCCATTCTTTTGAACACACATTTAAATCTGAAAGAACAAATTTCAAAGTTTTTGAAAGGTCAACTGAAGTCATTTTAATAGATTTCTGAACTTTTTCTTCTTTTATTTTACAAATAGCAAATCTTTTAGGTTTTGAAATTCCATCATGTAAAAAAGACATATCCATGCTTGCCACAACATGACCATTATGCTTCAACGTTAATTTTTTATCTTTTGTAAATTTTCCTATAAATACAGCTTCAACATTTTCTTTTTTAAATAATTCAACTATCCGTTTCTTGTTTTTCAGCGGTACCACTAACACCATTCTTTCTTGAGCTTCGGAAATCCATATTTCCCAAGGTGCAAGTCCGCCATATTTTAAAGGCACTTTATCTAAATAAACAATAGCCCCTGTCTTTTCGCCAAGCTCACCTATAGCACTGGATAGCCCTCCAGCCCCACAATCGGTAACAGCTCCATAAAGGCTCAGATCTCTAGCTTTGAGCATTGTGTCTAAAACTTTCTTTTCAACTATCGGGTTTCCTATCTGAACAGCACCCACGTCAGACTTTTGATCGAGTTGTATGGAAGAAAACGTCGCTCCATGTATTCCGTCTCTACCTGTCCTTCCACCAACAACCAAAATCAAATCACCTGAATTAACTTTTTTATCAATTTTATTTTTAGGAATTATCCCCATAGTACCGCAATAAACAAGCGGGTTTGCCATATATCCATCGTCAAAATAAACAGCTCCATTTACAGTAGGTATTCCCATTTTGTTGCCATAATCTCTCACACCTGCCACAACATCTTTGACTATTCTCTTCGGATGATGCATACCATCAGGTATTTGAGAATCTTTTATACCAGGATTACCAAAACAAAACACGTCGGTATTTGCTAAAGGCTTCGCACCAAGCCCAACACCTAGTATATCTCTTATAACACCACCTATGCCAGTAGCAGAACCTCCATATGGCTCAAGAGCCGATGGGTGATTATGGGTCTCAACTTTAAAAGCTACTCCATTTTCAGCGTCAAATTCCATTATACCGGCATTATCTTTAAATACCGATAGACACCACTTTTTGTTTAATTCCATAGCAGCTTTAAAAATAGTTTCTTTTAAAAGGTTGTTGTAAGTTCTTTTTATTTTTTTGGAATACTTTTCTTCTGTATATTCTATTATCCCAGTAAGCGTTTTATGCTTACAATGTTCACTCCACGTCTGCGCTATTGTCTCTATTTCCACGTCTGTGGGATTTCTTCTTAACTTTCTAAAATAAAACTGTATAGATTTCATCTCGTCAAGCGACAAAGAAAGAACATTTTTAACACTAAGATCTATTAACTCTTCATCTGACAAATTTAAAATTTCTATAGCACTACAATTAGTTTTATTTTTCATTTTATTTTATACTCTTGAACCAATATATTAGCTAACAATTTTACAGCTATTTTATTTAAAACATCTTGAGAGACATTTCCGTGCAAATAATATTTATGCCCTGTTTTAACTTTAACATCATTAGTAATTCCCAAATCTTTTATGGCTTTTATAACGCTCTCAGAAACAGTGTCTGTAACACCTTTTTTATACAAAACCTCTATAATTGAACTTTTGGATTTTTTTTCCGCACCAGAACTAATTTTAAACCCCTCAGTTATTTTATCACTAAGCAGCTCTGAAGCTATTGTTTTAGCTTCACTCTTATTTATATCTCCATATATAATATAGAATGGAAAATAATCAACTTTTTTTACATCCCTAATACCAATACTCAAGATGTCAGACAACACACGCTCTCCGTGAGAATCTTTAAATTCTTCTTTCGTAAAAATATCTATCTTAAACATTAAAAATTTCTCCGGTCAATTTTTCATATGCAGTAACGTATTTTTCCATAGTTTTTTTAACAACCTCTTTTGGAAGAACAGGAGCTGGATAAGACTTATCCCAATTTATACTCTCAAGATAGTCTCTGATATACTGTTTATCAAGACTGTTTTGAGATTTTCCAACTTCATATTTGCTCATCTCCCAAAATCTTGAAGAATCTGGTGTAAAAATTTCATCTATTAGTATCAGATTATTATCATAAAAACCAAATTCCAACTTTGTATCCGCAACTATTATGCCATTTGTCAAAGCACAATCACTAATTTTTTTATAAAGTGCTATCGAAATTCTCTTTAAACTTTCTGCGGTGTCTTTTCCAATTTTTTTTACAGTTTCTTCAAAAGAAATATTTTTATCATGCTTACCACCTTCTTCTTTACTTGACGGTGTGAAAATAGGCTCAGGTAATTTGGAAGACTCTTTTAATCCCGGCATTAATTTTATCGTGCAAACTGTTTGAAATTTTTGATACTCTTCCCAGCCCGAGCCTGCTAAGTACCCCCTAACTATACATTCAATGTCTAATCTATTGACTTTTTTTACTATCATTGACCTGTCGCGAAGATATTCATATTTCTTAAGTCCTGTAGGAAATGTATAAAAATCTCCAGTGATAATATGATTCGGGACTATTCCATAAACAAAATCAAACCAAAACATTGAAAGTTTGTGCAAAATCTTTCCTTTATTTGGAATAAGAGTAGGAAGCACATGGTCAAACGCCGAAATTCTGTCAGAAGCTACTATAAGATAACTCTGACCCAAGTCATAAATATCCCTAACCTTGCCTTTATGCACCAAAGGAAGGTTTATGCTGTTTTCTTGATCATTCATTTTGATTCCCTCTTAATGTTCTCACGTTTCATAGTAAGATTATATAAATTTTATATTAATTTTTCATTATTTTTTCTTTAAAAAATTATAAAAGCAATACAGGAATTTTAAGAAGATAAAAACAAGATTCCTTAAATTAAAATCTATAGAGCATTGTAAAACAAGTTTTGTTAAATCACTTTAAGATTATATCGTTGCTTACTACATTTGAATTTCTTATTGTCCCATCAAGCCACTCTTTTAAAATTATATTTACTTTTGTAAAAAACAAATCATTTTTATGCACAAGGAGATTTTGTTTGCTTACATGTTCAATTTCGTAATTCCACAGTTTTACCGAAGATGCCATTAACATTTTTACCTTGTTTGCCATCAACTGCTTTTTTCTAAGACTTTCATAATCTTTAGGTTTCATCTGCATGGCATTTAGAAATGCCGTGTATTTAAGCATACTAAAAGAATTGCCATCTTTAAATTCCAAAGAGTTTTGTAAATCAGATTTCAATTCTTCATCTGTAACTATAACTCCATATTTTTTAGCTTCCTGACAAAACAACTCGATTTGTACTAATGTCTGAATAACTCTTATCTTAATTTCATTTAACTCTTTTTCATCCAAAGATTTATTTATAGTCTGTTGATAACTTTTCACTGAACTTCTATAAATTGAATAAAATAAATTCATTGAAATTTTAGTTTTATTTATTTTAGCAGCAAAATCTGATGATTTATTAAATAATAATGATCCCGCTACAAGAAATATTCCGCCTAAAAAAAACAGTATAGTTACAATAAAAATAGCACGCATATGCTTTCTAAAAAAATTCATCATTCGTTTTCGCTCCATTGATTTTTTTATTTTACTGTTATTGAAAATTTTTTCCGTATAGTTGTAATCCTTCTGCTATAGAAAAATGTATTTGTTTTTATATTTCAAATACTTTTGCGTAGAGAAAAATTCTATATTTTGCAGTTTCACCTATTATTTACGCTTTTCGGCATAAATATTCCAAAAAACTTTGCCAAATATTTTTTTGCTTTTTTTAAGCATTGTCGCTCCTCTAAAAACTCAGCAAAAAAATAATTTGTTAAATTGAGGTTTCTAAACTTACAGCTTATTTTACCTTACACACGCTTATGCTCTATTTGCATATCATTATAATTTTACTACATAAGTTTATACCTTTCAGAAAGAATATTTATTTGCAGAAAAAGACATAAAAACAGCTTAGAGAAAATTAAGCTTTTCTAAAAAATAAGGATTAAAGCATTATGGGCAAGTGAGTTATTTTTTCTAAATCTACCAGAAGCCTTTTTCTTCTTCTACTATGGATTTTATCCATAAGGACACACAAAACACACTACGAATTTTCTCATCATCTGCTGTGAAACCACACACAACAACGTAATTTTTATTTTATCAAGTTTATGTACAAGCATTAACATCATTATTTCATTGTCAACTTTTATTAATGTTTACTAGTATAATCTGCATCTGCCAACAAAATATAAATTGACCAAACACATCCCTGCTCACAACACAACAAACATACACATAACCGCTAGAGAAATACTAACATTAAAATAGATTTTTTGCCGTAGGAATAAAAACATAGCAACACGTTTCTTAAAACCACATTTTACTTTTAGTGAGTTTTTTCATAAAATAAATAGTACAAAACTATTTATTTCATTTCAACTTCTTTTAGAAGGAATTAAATTGAAAAAATTGCTTTAGTTTTTAGAAAGCAAAGTCTATTATTTTAGGTTTTTGAATTTACAATTAGCATTTAAATACTAATATATCCATGAAATATAATTTTGGTAAAATATTATTATTAAAACAACGAGGGATTTTTAATATATGTCTAAAAAGTTCAATTTTGAAAAATATATTGATTGTATAATTAAAATAATTCCTATAAATGTAGCAGCACTTGTAGCAATGACTCTCTATAGAGTATTTTTCTTTTTTTGCTTCAAAAATATTTCACTATTTAAAAATTTTAGAGACATATTTAAAGCATTTGTTCTAGGTTTGCGTTTTGATTTGTCGATTCTAGCATATATAAATTCTTTTGTGATTCTAATTTTTACGATTCTTTTGTTGATAAGAAGCCTAAGGCTATTCAAAAAGACAATACCCATTATAAAACTTTGGTATTGTCTTGCTTTTATAACAATGGCTTTAGCTGTTGCTGTTGATTTTGGTTTTTATATTTGTTTCGGCGAGCATATAAATATACTGTTATTTAATTTTTTTGATGATGACACCTTTGCTTTGATAAGGACAATCATCTCTGATTGGCGTTTTTATGTAGTTTTGACTGCATTGATTTTAGTCGGATTTATAATATACAAAATTGTTTCTATAAACACAAAAAAACTTCTTAATATGCATCATTTTATAAACTCTTATTATTGGAATGTTTTTGTTAAAATACTTGTTGTTTTTTTAATATCACTTATAACATTTTTATTTGCAAGAGGTACAATTTCAATGTTCCCTTTAGGAAAGTTCCATGCTCAAGTATCTACAAACTCATTCATAAACAATATAGCATTAACAGCAGCACATTCTATTGCAGACACAATTCAAACAAAAATTGAACAAAGCAAAGACAAAATAGATATTATAAAAAAACTTGGTTTAGATGAAAAAGATATTGATTTATCAATATTTAACAAAATATCAATTAAAAATGTTGAGGCCGAAAAGATAAAACCAAACGTAATCTTTATAGTTTTGGAAAGTTTTGGGGAACTTCCCGTTTTGTACAATAGCAAAAAATTTAATATACTAGGAGAGTTGAAGAAACATTTTGACGAAGATTTGGTTTTATATAATTTTTTACCAGCAGGTATAATAACAATACATTGCTTGGAATCAACGATTCTTAACATGCCCCAAAGACCTTTTTCTATCCAAATAACACAAAGCCCTAAAGCATATAAATATTTTTCAAGCTCTTTAATTTTACCTTATAAAAAGTCTGGTTACGTTACAAAAGCTATTTACGGAGGGAGTCTTGCTTGGCGTGGACTTGAAAGTTTTTTAAAAGCACAAGGATTTGACGAAATATACGGAGAAGGATCCATAAAAAATGAACATCGTCATGAGTGGGGTATTAATGATGCCCAATTTTTTGAAATTATTTTAAGAGAGCTAAAAAATAACAATAAACCTCAATTTATTTACGCAATGTCCACGGCAACTCATCCTCCTTATAAAACACCTCCATATTACAAACCTTTAAAACTTGAAATTCCTAAAGAGCTTGAACGCATGATGCCAGGGGAACCACATCTTAAAAAAATTTTTGAAACTTATCAATTTGCCAACAGAGAAGCCTCTAAATTTCTGGATACTATAAAAAATTCCGAATTTAGAGATAACACTATAATTGTTATAACAGGTGATCATAATCTTAGGGAGGTTAAAGCTTTTATTTATGAAGAACTATTTAAAAGATACGCAGTCCCTATGTATTTATATATACCCGAGAAATTGAAGAAAAAAATTGATACAAATATTACAGCATGTCATATTGACATAGCACCAACTCTTTATGATTTGTCACTTTCTCAGGTAAAATACATAGCTGCAGGAGTAAGTATGTTAGACCAAAACAAAAATCACATAGCATTTAATAATAACGGCTTCATATTATCAAGAGATAAAGCCGTATTATTTAACACAGAAAATAGAAAAATTTCATATTTTAATTTCGATGAAAAAACTAAAACACTTTCTTTAACAGAACCAACTAATGAACACAACTCTATGTTAGAATACTACAAGAAAACTATATCAGCTTCAGATATGTATATAAATCAAAAATAACGGAACATAACACTTTCTCTTTGTATATTTATTTGTTTCGAAAATTTCTCTACAAGAGTTTATATCTCATTACAAAACTTATAGCGACCAACCGAAAAAAAGCCCTTAAACTATAATTTACCCATTCAGATTTTCTTTTTAATAACCCAAAAATCTGACAATATCGTCCCTCAATTTATTAAAACCTACTTTTTTCTTTGCACTTACTGTAAACACTAAAGATTTACTTATTTCAAAATATTGCGCCGCTTTAGTCTTAACTTCATCCTCAGTTATAGTATCTGGTAGTTTATCAAACTTATTCGCAACAACTTTAAACGGAATACTGTGCTCTTTAAGCCAACAAGCCATATCAAAATCTAATTCCGTAGGACCTACAAAAGCATCTATTATTATATAAACAGTTTTTTTGTTTTTCCTTTGAACTATACATTCCTCTACCATTTTATTCCATTTTTTTTTTCTTCAAAACTTACTCTTGCAAAACCATAACCAGGCAAATCTATCATCCACTTTTTCATGGCTACACTGTAAACATTTATACTTCTTGTTCTGCCTGGTTTTTTTGAAGTTCTCGCTAAATTTTTTTGAGAACACAAAGCGTTTATAACGCTGCTTTTACCTACATTAGACCTACCAGATAAGATAATCTCAGCTATACTTTGAGGAAGTAATTTTACATTTGACTCCATCCTAAAAAATACCGTCTTTTTAAGCATTTTTTAATTTTTCGTCTTTGAAAGAAATCTTAGTGTTTCAAGATAAAGCCATACAAGCGTTACCATTAAAGCAAAAGAGCTGTACCATTCCATATATTTAGGTACTCCATACTGTGCACCGCGTTCAATTAAATCAAAATCTATAATAAGATTTAAAGAAGCAATAACAACTATTATAAGGCTAATTATTATACCACCACTACTCCCCAATGAAAAAGAATCTGACAAAAAGTTAAAACTTCTTGCACCAAAAGCACCAATCAATAAATCAATTAAATACGCAAAAGCTATAGCAAATGTTGAAAGTATAACAATTTTCTTAAACATTGGTGTGGCTCTAAGCATATTTGTTTTATAAGCTGCAAGCATACAAAACAGAACACACATTGTCAACAACACAGCATTTACAACAATGCCAGGGTATAATTTTTCAAAATAAACGGAAATGATTCCCAAAATAAGACCTTCACAAACAGCATAAATAGGTGACAAAAACGGCGATAATTTCATCTTAAAAGATAAAATTACAGCCAAGGCAAAACCTCCTAACAATATAGGCAACATCAGCGGCATTATAAGACTTGGATGAGTCCAAGAGTAAAATGCGCCTACAGCAAGCAAAACCCATAAAATTATACTTTTGTTTATTGTACCAGAAATTGTCATAACTTCTGCATTTCTAACAGGCGTTTGAAAAACACTGTTCTTCAAAAGTGGATTACTCATATGATACCCTCCAATAGCTTTATTGTAAATCAATTTTATATTTTTTTTTTTTGATTGTCAAAAGAAAGAAACTCTTGAACTTTATTTTATATCCACTTATTCTATACCTTGATATTTCATTTTTATCAAAATCTAAAGTATTTCTTCCAAAACCAAAAGCAAGAAAATAACTTGTCTTCATCTATAAAAACACCAATAATAATATAAATAAATATCAGATATTTTCTTATCTGAAATTTAACAAATTACGTTTTATCCTGTTCCTTTAAAAATTCTCGTTTGCAGCTTCGGTTTCAGCTTCTCCATTTTCAGTACAATCTTTTATCATCTACCAGTAAAATAAATAACACTGTCTTGCATCATTTTGTAAACCACAATCTGCATGAGACTGTTTTAAGTATTTATATCTCTTGTCTCACAAAACAAATCAATCTCTTTCAAAATTGATTTACTATCTTCTAATTTTAAAACTTTATCTGCTATAGTTTTACAATCCATAAAAGACACACTTCTTACTATTTTTTTAATTGGCGCAATCTGTGATGGAGATACACTAAATTCATCAAGACCCATACCTAAAATAACAGGCGTGTACTTCGGCTCTCCTGCCATTTCTCCGCACATAGCAACTTTTATTCTAGCTTTATGCCCTTCATCAACAATACGTTTTATAAATCTCAAAATTGCTGGATGCATAGGATCATATAAATAGGCAACGTTTTCATTAACTCTATCCACAGCTAGCATGTATTGTATCAAATCATTAGTTCCTATTGATACAAAATCTACTTCTTTTGCAATGGAATCAATTACCACTCCAGCCGACGGTACTTCTATCATAACACCAACTTCCATATTCTCGTTAAACTTTATGTTTTCTCTTCTTAAATCTTCTTTTACTTTGTTAAGAATAGCATTTGCAGCTCTTACTTCAGCAAGACATGAAATCATTGGATACATCAATTTTACTTTTCCTAAAACAGAAACTCTTAAGATAGCCCTTAACTGACTTATAAATATTTCAGGGTATTTAAGACACAATCTTATAGATCTTAATCCCAAAGACGGATTAGATTCAAAACCTAAATTTAATAATCCCATTTTAGTAAGTTTATCACCTCCCAAGTCAAACGTTCTTATTGTAATGGCATAAGGTGATATTTCTTGTACTACTCTATAGTATATATCAAAATGCTCCTGTTCCTTAGGGATAGAATCACGATTAAAATATATTGTTTCTGTTCTGTAAAGTCCTATACCAACTGCACCTTTGTTCAAAATAAGTGGCACTTCATCCGAATGGTCAATATTGGCAAAAATAAAAATTTTATGATTATCTGTAGTTTCTGATATCAAGTTTTTAAGTTTTTCCAATTCTACCGTTCTTGACAGCTGTAAATCGTATTTATTTTTATAATGTAGCAAAGTTTTGGAAGAAGGATTTAATACAACTTCGCCTTTATCTCCATCAATTATTATTGTTTCACCAGCTTTAACAAGCAAAGATATATTTTTAAGACCTACTACAGCAGGTATAGCAAGCCCTTGCGCGATAATCGCTGTGTGAGAAGTCTTGCCACCAATGTCTGTGGCAAATCCTGCAATTTTTTTTCCTCTAACTGATACTGTATCAGATGGCGTCAAATTGTTAGCGATAATGATAGATTCCTCATCTACCCTTATAAGATTTTTCCCTTTTTTACAAAAAAGATTTGCAAGAATTTTTTTGCCTACATCTTGGATATCGACCTTTCTTTCTTTAAAAAAACTATCATTTATATTCTCAAAAAAATGAATAATCTTATCAATGGCTTTAAAAAGAGCATATTCAGCGTTGATGCCATCAGTAATAAGTTTATATACGTTTTTTTTTAATGTGGGGTCATCTAAAATCAAAAGATAAACATCTGCTATACGAGCATAATTTTCACCAAGAACATCATTAATTCTGTTGTATGTAATCGTGAATTCACTTCTAGTTTTTTCTATAGCATCATCAAACCGTTTTTTTTCAGCTTCTCTAAAAGACTTGGGAACTTCTTTGCAAACGAAACAAAAATTTTCTTCCAGAAGAAAAACTTTTCCTATGGCAATTCCTGCAGATGCAGCAATACCTTCTAGAACTATATCCTTATCATCAACAGACATATTAGAAGCTCCTTATTCGCCAAATTTAGAATCAAATAAATTTTCTATGGTAACAATAGCTTCATATTCATCAGGGCCATCCGCAATAAATTTTAATTTGCTTCCGTAAGCAGCTGCTAACGCCATAACACCTATTACACTTTTGGCATCAGCCTCAAGATCATTTTTTAAAATTTTAATAACTGATTGATATTTATTTAGAGTTTGTACAAGAGTTGCAGCAGGTCTTGCGTGTAACCCAGCTTTATTTAAAACAACTATAATTTTTTCCTTCATTTTTATATTCCTAAAACAGATATTGTTATGCACATAATTAGAACAAAAAAACATAAAAAATATCAACCGAATTTACTTGTTGTAAAAACGAAAACAAAAAAAATCACCATATATACAAATAAATCAATATAACTTAAATTAAAAAGCTTTCCTTCATTACTAAAACCAAAAAACTAAATATGAAGAAAAAAGCTGCAAGAAACATTATAAAGACTCCGAAGCGAGCATAGTATCTGACATTGAGTTAAAATAAACTAAAGATTTCCATATTATTGTCGCCATATTTAAAACTTTCATATAAAAGAGAGACTCTCATCTATAAATGTAGGGAATTATAAACAATATAAAAAAATAATCGAGCTAAATGATATACTCTACTAATCCAGTAGAGAAAAATAACCATTATAGCCATATTCAGAAATGATAACATGTTCTATCAAAACTCTATATAAGGCTCTCCATAGCCGCAAGAGGGCCTGATATATTGCTTTTAACTCTTTCATATTACATATTTACGACTAAGCACCCACAGTAGTTCCATCTTGACTGTTTCTTTTTCCATGTTGACAAACCATCCCTGTTATCATCACGCCAGAACCATATATAGTTGAGTATTAAAGTATTCTACTACATTGTCTTATAAAGAATTTCTTTTTATCTTTTTCTGCAGTCTAAAGCACATCAAAAATTGGTCTTAATATAAAAATAAAGACTATATTTTCATTCGATCATAATTACACAATAACCGCAGAAAAAACTTCTTATGAAAACTTTAGAAAATACAATTTAATCATTTCTAGAATCCCTCATCAAAAACAAAGCTCTTATATTAGTCAAATTAACACGCCACTCCAAAACCTTGCCACTGGAAATAAATACCATGCTTTCGCTAATCCATTTAAAATATATTTTGACAATCTGCATAAATATCACAAAATAGTTCGCCTCCAACCACAATAGCAAATAAATAAACAAAAAGTTATTAAATGAAAAAGAAGTAGCTCCGCCCAAATACCAATTTTTAATATCTCTAGTGCCACCTTCTACTAAATGCATTATTTTAACGTTAAACTTTCTCCTAATATAAATTTTCACCATCTACATAAATAAACAAAAGAAGCGGCTAAAAGTATGTTTAAAATTACCACATCTTTAAATACTGGGAAATACATGCATATTCAAAAAAACAAATAAATACCTATCATTGAAACATCTATAATAACAGCTACCCCAAAGAAACGATTTTTATCAAAAACAATTTTGATATAATCACTCTCTATATAAAAACTGTAACCGCATCACATAAAACCAACAATTGGAGTACAAAATATAGGACGATAAGTCATAAACTGTCCAAAAAAACAGTTATGTTAGCACTGCACAATGATCCGATGAAAGAAACAAGAAAAAATATTCACAACTTTTTTGCAATCCTTTCGTTTTCTTAAAATTGCATTTGTAGTAAAGAAAAAGTTTTAATTTTATACGACTTGATCAAAAATTTTACGAGAAAAATCACAGCAGTTCCTTGATAAGTTTTTTCAAATCCATATCTGAATTTAAAACAGTTTTAGTAGTATAATAAATAATCTATTAACACTTCTGCATTCATAACATGCTACAATAAATAAGAATAATCAAAATAGTGTGTTCACGTCACATTTGACAAAATTTTCGCCATACTTAGTAGCTTCCATACTCTTTTAGCAAGTCAACTCCTTTGGCTTCTTTACAATCAAAAATTTTCATGTACTTAGAGTTTGCTTAGCACACAACATAATAACATACTTTTATTATTTTGCCATAACTCACCTCCGCCAAGAGTTGAAACTATTAATGGCTCACAATATTTTACTTTAACAATATTTCAAGATTTCCGATATATACAAGTTTTTTACATTTTTATACAATCAAGAAGTTCCATTTAAAATATTTCTAAATCTTCCGCTGGCGTGTGTATGTTTCATTTTATCTCTGAATGGTTTAAACATAATATCCATAAAAGTTTTATTATTGCCATATGAAATAAACCTTCTCAAAAAAACCAAACAATTCTTCTATCTACTCTTCTATCTACAAATAGGCCTGATGATTTATTAGTACAAAAAATAAACTTAACTTTATTCTCATTTATCTATATCATAAACAGCCTACGATGTTCTTTCTAATATATCACAACATATCCTCTTCATCATCTGGAAGAACTCTGTCTTCTGTTTCAATTCCATTAAAGTGTATTGTTTTAAACTCTCAACTTCTTCATTATTCACACACATATTCTCTATCAACTGTTTTTGCCAGATATAAATGTACATTCAGTAATATTTAGATTTGATTTTTAAACCTCTCTTCAACATATATACAACATCTCTGATGACTAAAGTAACTAAAAACATAATTCTTTCTTTGTCATAGTCTTTATTATACATTAAGCAGTGAGACTGTCACATCTTTAAGAGTCTTCACGTCAAATTTTATAAAACTTGTCAAAGCCACTCCATAAGAATCTGTCGCATTTTATCATTTGCAACTAAATCGAAGCAACTGAAAACAATATCTACGTCAAGACTTCTAAGCCAACCTTGCACTATTTGACCATGTACCAAACTGTCATCAATTCTGATTAAAAACCATGGATATTATTTTGGTTTCCATTTACATAACTTAGCCTAAAGGTTCTTTTAACATCTTTTTTATATTTACTATACTTTTTGTCCATTAATCAATGCTTTTTTATTAGCAAGTTCAGGCAAACTTACATCTGCTTTACTTAACATCACAGTAAATAATATAATCGCAAGAAGTACCTCCAAACATATACGTAAACGCACTGTCCAAAAGAAATATCGTTTGACTAAATACAATAAAATAAAGATTAGATTGTTTGCCAGATATAGCTAACAGTAGAACTTATCAGTTCAGAAGCTAAGTCGTAATGAGCCACCATAATAATCTCAATCATCTTTTATTCTTCTTCTGTTATAAATTTCAGATATTAATTTTCCACTATTACAACCTCTTAGAATGTCTCTGTGACTAAGCTTCACTTTATATTTTTTGCTTTTCAAAAAAGCAACTAGCTTTTCAGCTGTAAAAACAGACCTGTGGCGTCCGCCAGTACATCCTATTGCGACAATTAGATAACTCTTCCCCTCGTTTATGTAACCTGGGAGAGTGCTTTCAATAAGTTCTGAAAATTTTTTAAAAAATACTTTAAACTCCTTATATTTTTCTATATATCTCTGAACAGATTTATCACGACCTGTTTTATACTTTAATTCATGAACATAATTAGGATTTGTTATAAAACGCACATCGTAAACTATATCTGCATCATTTGGAATACCGTACTTATAGCCAAAAGATATAACTGAAATGTTTAAATATCGTTTTTCAAATTGCTGAATATCAACAAGAACTGAAATTATTTTTTTCAACTCTCCTATCGTAAGGTTTGAAGTGTCAATAAATTCATCGGCAACGCTAAAAATATTATCTAGTATTTTTCTTTCTTGCTTTATTCCATCACAAACTGATTTGCCACTAGGATGGTGGTGGCGAGTTTCTGAATAACGTCTCAAAATAATATCATCGGAAGCTGTAAAAAAAATAATCTTATAGCTAATTTTTTTGTCTTTTAGAACTGCAAGAAAATTTTTTAATTCTGAAAGATATTCTCCAGCTCTGGAGTCTATGCCTATTGCGACGTTTTTATATTTTTTGGAATCCCTTACACATATGTCTATAAAATTAACAATCATCTGAACAGGCATATTATCGACGCAAACAAACCCAAAATCTTCAAAAATTTTGAGGGCCTGACTCTTGCCTGCTCCCGACATACCCGAAATTATATATAATTTAGTCATAGGTTATTGGTTGTTTAGTTCTTGACGCAATTTAGAGTCTAATGCTTTAGCAGTAAAATGCCCATTGTTTTTTAGCCTTTGATTTAAACTTGCCGTTTCAATAAGAATAGCAATATTTCTGCCAGGTGCAATAGGAATTGTAATCTCAGGAACTTCAATACCTAAATACTCTACATAATAATCGTCAATTCCAATTCTATCATATTTTTTAAGTTGGTCCCACTCTTCAAGTTTTATAACCAGCTCCACTTTGGACTCATATAAAATATTTCCAACACCAAAAAGTTCTTTAATATCTATAATTCCTATACCTCTTACTTCCATTAAATGTTCTGTAATATCTAAACCACTTCCTGTCAAAAATTTCCCAGAAGAAAGTTTCTTTATATTAACTATATCGTCAGCAATAAATTTGTGTCCTCTTTTAATAAGTTCAAGTACGCATTCTGATTTTCCTATTCCAGATTTTCCTACAATTAAAACCCCAAGTCCATAAACATTCGCCATAACACCGTGTATTTTAATTGAAGGTGCAAGCTTATTATCTAAGTAATAATTTAAATCCCTAGCAAAAGGAGAAGCCATTAAAGGCGTATTTAAAAGAGGAACATCTAAATCAGAAAAAACTTTAAGCATAGTATCAGTAGGCACTAAATCTCTAGTTAAAATACAAGCCACAGCTTTTTCGTTTGAAAAAATTTTAGTCAACACTTTTATTTGAAAATCATTATCCAAATGTCTAAAATATGTATATTCTGTTATACCTATAACCTGTATGCACTCATACGGAAAATGTTCTAAGAAACCAGCCAAAGCAAGACCCGGCCTATTTATATCAGGCACAGTAATACACCTACAAATACCGTCTTTTCCTGCTAACAGTTTGAATTTGAAAATCCAGCTTTTTTCTCTGATAAGAAGATCTACATCCATAGCCATCAAATCAATAAGTATCCTCTTGCTGTATAAGCCTTGCCACTTCTTGTTTAGTTTTAGCTTCTTTTATGGCTTGTCTTAAAAATTTATCTTTAAATAATCTTGAAATTCTCGACAAAGCCTTCAAATGTTGTCCAGCAACTTCAACGGGTCCAATTAAAAGAAAAATCATATGAACAGGTTCGCCATCAAGAGAATTAAACTCTATGCCTTTATGAGATATACCAAGAACTCCAACTTGTTCCTGCAAAAAATCAGTCTTACCATGAGGAAGCGCAACACCCTGGCCGATTCCTGTTGAACCGAGCCTCTCTCTTTCTAAAACAACATTTATTATATCATCACTGTTTTTAATCTTTTTAGTATTTTTTAAAACTTCAACCAGTTCTGCAATTGCCGACTTTTTATCTGTTGCTTTCAAATCAACAATTATTGCATTCTGACTCAAAAAATCCATAATCTTCATCTACTTTTTCTCCTATTTACATTTCGTTAAACTATAAAAGCTACAAACTCACTGTCATTGCAATGGTAAAGAACGTTTATTTTATCGTTCAATACGTTCTTAACGTATTATATATATATTTATATACTTTACAACCTAATAATTTAAATTGGTCATCTTGTTAATTGTTTTTTTAATCATAACAGGTTGCAAATCAAAGTATTTGTTTCTAAAATTTTTGTTTTTAAATCTTCTTCTATAGCGATTAGTATCATAAGAAAAAACTTCTTCAGTATTGCGTTTCTTAAAAATTGCGAACTTGTCTTTTCTGTGAACTTTTTTTGAGATGTCTTTTTGTTTTCTGAGTTGTTTTTCAAATCTGTCTGAAACAAAATCTATTGAAGCGTATAAATTTGTTGATTCTTCTTTTAATCTAAAAGAAATTTTTTCGGAACGTAAAATAATTTCAGTTGTCTGTCTGTCTTTTTCAGCCGACAAAATAACATAGACAAACACATCAACTGTATTGAAAAATTTTTCACATTTTGTAATTTTTTTTCGCACGTAAAAGTCTATGGAATTTGTCAGTTTAAGATGTCTTGTCGTTATGTTAATTTGCATTCATCTCCCCTTTACGATATATATAAATATACAAAATTCAGTACATTTGTTAAATTGTCAAGAAAATTTAACAAACTTCTATTTTATCTACATCTTAAAATTATCTCCAAGATATACTTTCTTTGCTTTAGGATTCTCTAGTAGTTCTTTGGCACCACCTTCAAGTAAAATTTTTCCTTCATAAATAATGTAAGCTCTATCAATAATTTCAAGAGTTTCTCTTACGTTATGATCTGTTATTAAAATTCCCAATCCTTTATCTTTAAGACTCCTTATAATTTTTTGTATATCGTCAACAGTAATTGGATCAATTCCTACAAAAGGCTCGTCTAGAAGTAAAAATTTAGGATCTATTATCAGAGCCCTCGCAATTTCAAGTCTTCTTTTTTCGCCACCTGAAAGAGTAACACTCATCTGTTTTCTGAATCTTGTAAGACCAAAATTTTCAAGCAACAAGTCAACTTTTTCTTGTTGCTTGCTTTTTGAAACAGCAAGCATTTGAACAACAGCCATTAAATTGTCTTCTACGCTCAAACCACGAAATATTGAAGAATCTTGAGCAAGATAACTGACTCCTGCACGCGCTCTTTGATACATAGGCCAATCAGTAATCTCGTTATCACCAAAATAAACTCTTCCGTCATATGGTTTAACAATACCAACCGTCATATAAAAAGTTGTAGTTTTTCCAGCTCCGTTAGGACCAAGCAAGCCCACAATCTCACCCTGTCTAACACTTATACTTACACCGTTTACAACCATTCTGCTCTTATATTTTTTAAATAATTCTTCGGTTTTTAGTATCATTTTATTGTATCTTTAATTTCTATCTTACCTTTAACATCCCCTTCCATAAATATTTTTTTGACATAATTATCATCGTAAAAAATTATTTTATTAGCTTCATAAAGTTGTTTTTTGTCTTCATATCTAACTTCAGCGACAGGTTTTTTTTTATCTTTTTTAAATACCGCCACAGATGTTTCTTGATCAAACATAGCATTATCGGAGCGAACAGTACCCGAAGACATAACAACAAACACGTCACCGAATGCTTTTATATTTTTTTCGTTCTCATCAAATTGCAACTCTTCCGCCAATATTATAACAGGCGTTGGCGAATCTTTGATAAAATATTTTACTGAAGTTTTTTTACCACTACCACCCCACAACGTGCCTTTTCCTGAATTTGTATTATATTTGGCAAAACTTCCCAACGCTTCAACTTTCTTCCCATTCGTAAATTTTGACACAACTTTTATATTCCCAGAAGCCAAAAATTCTGAATGTTTTTTATCAAAAAATATTTTGTCAGAAATTATTTCTGTATTTTCATTATCAAAGATTTTATATTTAAATATTGAATCATGAGTACAAGAAACAGCTGCACTAAAAAAAATAACAAATAACAAAACAGCAAAATCAATTAAAAACTGTTCGCTGATTCTTAATAGTAACCGTTTCAAATTTAATGTCCGCATCAAACCTCGTTCCGTATATCATATACCCAGATTTTTTAATTCTAACATTGTTATCGCTATAAATTAAATTCTTTTTTGTATTATACATTAAATCCGTAGTTTGCAATTGCTCATTATTTGCTGTGTCAATAATACATTTACCTATTCCTTTAACATCGTACGTTTCTAAATTTATATCAGCACTTTCTGTAATAAGCGTAGAAACATAACTACCCTTATCATAAAACTTTACTACAGAAAGCTTTAAATGAGCAACGTTCTCCTTTTCATCTATAATAGCCGAATCTGCTTCTATTATCATTTTTAGTTTCCCATTTTCGATTTTAGTTATAGTAAATTTCTCTACAGCACACTTAGACATTGATGACATTTCTTCAATAACAATTTTTTTCGACTTGCATCCTCTAAAAAAAAAATAGAAAAACACAAAAAAAATGCACAAAATAAATCTTTTTTATAAAAATTCATATCTATCCTTCTTTAAAACTTGTTCGGGCTTCGTTTTCCATCTGTCATGAAACCAAACCCACTGTTCAGGATACATCTTTATATGCTCCTCTAGAATAGACGTGATATCTTGCGTAAGTTTTTTAACATCTTTTTTAAAATCATCTGTTTTTATAAAGTTTATCGGACCATTAACAACAGTTTTGTGTTTATATTCATCTATTCTTTGATCAAACGCTACATAAACATCTGCTTCAGTTTTTAAAGCTAAAGCAGCAAGTCCCGAAGGTGTCCATGCTTTTTGACCAAAAAAATTAACAAAAACTCCTGCAACATCTACATCTTGATCTATAAGCATCGCTATAGTTTCACCTCTTTTTAAAGCTCTTAAAAGCTTAACTCCAGAACCTGGAGTTTCTCTTAATATAACTTTTATATTCTTGCTCTTCCTATATTCGACAAGCATGTCGTTAAGACCATCAATATAAATTTTTTTTGCCACAACATTTACAGGAATACCCATTTCCGCCATTATAGCAGCGGTTATTTCCCAATTACCAGTATGAGCACTTGCAAAAAGTACCCCTTTGCCATTTTTCAAACTTTCTTGTATATGGTCAAGTTTTTCAACAAAAGCTATATTTCTCATAAATTTAGAATTCATGCGAGGAAAGTTTGCAAGTTCAAAAAAAACCTTCGCTTCCAGCGAAAACATTTTTTTTACCATTTTTTTTATATCTTCATTGGGTTTTTCATGAAAACATTTCTTTAAATTCTTTTTAGCGCTTCTTGCTCCATCTATAGCAACATAATAAGCTATCCTACCAAATAAAGAACTAAGAAAACCAACTGAAAATTTATAGGGTAAAATTAAAACTAATTTTGAAAAAACATATGCACAGTAATAATATATTTTTCTACGAACTTTTTTAAAATCTAGCATTTGTACCTTTCCAAACTTTTTTATCACTCACTCTAAAGCCCTCATTAATAATACTTATCATTTTACCTAACCACTCAATCACTACCGTTATAAGACCTGAAACAAAACTCATAGTCCATTTTCACATCAGCACAAAGTATCAAAAAAAGAAAACACTATACAACACAAAAAAACTTATGAGATTTTAAGACACTAATATCAACAATATCGTTCACCATAATATATACCATTACAATAAATCTAATTTTCCTTTTCTGTTATTTTCAAAAGGACTTTCTTTTTTGCCCATACAATTTTAATCAGATAGTTATCTTTATTTTAGCTGTACGAATTTCAACACAGTTTTAATTCTAAAGACATTTTGACAAATAATACATTGTCATACTCAATTAAATATTTCATATTTAACACCCTCATATCCATCATCACTAAATAATTACCCCATCAAACATTAAAATACCATCCACATCGCAGACAAGAAGTTTGATATTCTTAGCTTTTTCCCAAAATTTCATTATTTATTGTCTGTTTATTCTATCACAACCTTACTTGAAAGTTTCCGCCGTAAGAAAACACATAGGGTAATTTCAGAGTTTTAATACCACTCACAAGAAAATTTTCTATAAAATATTTTTCTTTTTTTTAACTTCAACTGAGCTTTTATATTTCATTTTACCACTTTGTCTATAGCTTTGATATGTTTTAGAAACTGCTTAAAATTTTTTAATTCCAAACTATTTGTTCCATCAGAAAGAGCTTTGTCTGGATTATCGTGAACTTCTAAAAACAACGCAGCAATACCTATTGCTGCAGCTGCTTTTGCTAGAGGAAAAATAAATTCTCTACTACCTCCACTGCAAATTCCACGTTCTCCAGGAAGCTGAACACTGTGAGTAGCATCAAAAATAATAGGGTATCCAGTTTTCTTCATTATTTCCAAACCTCTAAAATCAACTACTAAATTGTGATAACCAAAAGAAGTACCCCTTTCCGTTAAAGTCAGCTTATTATTGCCAAAATTTTCAGCTTTTTTGATAACATTAGCCATATCTTCAGGGGCTAAAAATTGTCCTTTTTTTATATTAATAGGTTTTCCAGTAAGAGCACATGCTTTTATTAAATCTGTCTGACGGGATAAAAATGCGGGAACCTGTAAAAAATCAACAACCTCTGCAGCTAAATGTGCTTGATTTTCATTATGAACATCGGTAATTACAGGAACTTTTAACTGTTCTCTTATCCTACCTAAAATCTTTAAACCTTCTTCCACACCAGGTCCTCTAAAAGAACTGAATGAAGAACGATTAGCTTTATCGTAAGAAGTTTTAAAAATAAAAGAAATTTTTAATTCCGATGTTATCTTTTTTAAACTTGCCGCTAAAGTTAAAGCATGCCTCTCACTTTCAATAACACAAGGCCCTGCTATTATGGCAAATGGGTTACTATTTGCTAAAGTAACATTTTCGTCTATTTTTACTTGTTTTATATGCATACATTTTCCTTACTGTAAATATTTTTCAATTTTCGCAATATCTTTTGGAATATCCACCCCTACAGAATCTTTCTTGGACACAACAATTTTAACCTTTTTACCGTTTTCAAGAGCCCTTAATTGCTCAAGACTTTCAATTCTTTCTAGGAAAGCATTTTTGGTCTTAGAAAAATCTAACAAGAACTTTCTTTTGTATCCGTATATCCCAATATGTTTGTAATATTTTATCTTTAATCCATCTCTATTAAATGGAATTGCAAATCTTGAAAAATACAAAGCGTACATATTCTTGTCAAAAACAACTTTTACAACATTAGGATTATTTATTGAATCAATATCTTTTATCGGAAAAGCGGCAGTTATATACTCAACAGTACTATCTTTTTTAAGCGAGTTTATAATCTTGTCTATAAGAGTAGGGTCTATTAAAGGCTCATCGCATTGAACATTAATAAAAATTCCAAATTTTTTTAAAAACTTTGATGCAACGAAAGCAATTCTATCTGTGCCACTTTTGAAAGCTTTAGAAGTCATAAAAACATCAATCTTAAGGCTTTTTTTTACAAAATCGTAAATCCTTTTGTCATCAGTAGAAACTGCAATATAATCAACATTTTTACATTTTTTTACTTGCTCAACAGTATGCTCAATAAGAGGTTTCCCTTTTATTACAACTAATGGTTTTCCTGGGAATCTGCTTGAGCCGTATCTTGAAGGAATAATTACCGCTGTATTCATTTATTATAAAAATCCTTAACAACATCTGCAAGCTCTTGATGATTTGTAGTCGCTGTACCAAGTTTACCGACCACTATTCCTGCAGCAAAATTTGCAATTTCGGCTGCACTTAGCAAGTCTGCTTTAGCAGCTAAAGCCAATGTCATAACTGAAATAACTGTATCGCCAGCTCCCGTAACATCATAGACCTCTTTTGCTCTTGCAGGAATATTCGTAATCTTATTATTGTGCTCTATGAGAGTCATTCCCTTTTCACCACGTGTAATAACAACTGAATTTAAACATAAAGTTTTCAAAATTTTCTTACCTAAAATCGCTATATCTTCATCGGTTTTTATATTTTTTAACCCCATGCCTTCTATCGCCTCTTTTTCATTAGGAGTCATTGTTGTAATTCTTTTATATTTTTTAAAGTGATCTATTTTAGGGTCTACTGTAACAGGAATTTTGTACCTTCTTGCAAGAACAATTGTTTTTTTAAGAACAGCCGAACTTACAACGCCTTTACCATAATCAGAAATTATCACTGCATTTGTTTTCGGAATAGCCTCTTCTATGTTTTTTATAATTTTCAGTTCGATAGATCGTTCAAAAATACCCTTTACTTCTTTATCTACCCTAACTACTTGCTGACTTGCAGCAATAATTCTTGTTTTTATAATCGTTGGGCGGCAGGAACTATAAACTAAATAACTATAATTTATATTTTTTTCCGAAAGCATTTTTGTTAAAATTTTCCCTGTGATATCTTCACCAATAGCACTAACTATAAACACTTTACCATCTAATGCTGTTATGTTGCTTGCTACATTTGCAGCACCCCCGAGAACATCTGTTTCCTTTGTAACCTCAACAATCGGAACAGGAGCTTCAGGAGAAATTCTTACAACTTTTCCCCATATAAACTTATCTACCATAGTATCGCCAATAACCAAAATCGTTTGTTTTTTAAATAAAGAAATTAATTTTAATAATTCCATCTCTTATTCCGAATCAATAAAGCTGTAAATGTTTGCTTACAAATAATATTTATTTTTTAGATAAAAACAGTAATCTTTAACAGAATCTTCCAACTTCATAAAAGGCTTGTTGTATCCAACTTTTCTCAAATTATCCATTTTTGCTTCTGTAAAATATTGATATTTAGCTTTTAAATAATCCGGCATGTCCACATACTTAATATTTTCTTTTTTATCAACCGCTACAAACATTGACTTTGAAACATCAACCCATGTTCTTGATTTCCCTGTACCTAAATTAAATATGCCAGTTTTTGAAGTATTTTGAAATAAAAAATACATTACATCTACAACATCTTTTATATATACAAAATCCCTGCGTTGTTCGCCGTCAGGATAATTATCATTATGCGACTTAAACAACTTTATCGGCCCACCTTGAGACACTTCATCATAATTTTTACATACTAAACTTCTCATATTACTCTTGTGATACTCATTAGGACCAAAAACATTAAAGAATTTTATCCCAGTAGCCTTATTTATATAATTATTGTTTAAGAGCCATAAATCAAATATATGTTTTGAGTATCCGTATATATTAAGAGGTAACAGGTTTTTTATTTTTGCTAAATCGTCATCATAACCCAACTCACCATTACCATAAGTAGCAGCAGATGACGCATAAATAAACGGTATGTCTAGCTCAAAAGCCCATAGAGCTAAAACTTTAGAATATTCATAATTATTTTTTATGTAATAATTTGCATCGGTTAAAGATGTAGAACTACATGCCCCAAGATGTATTATTAACCGAGGCTTGGAAATTTGTCTGCTAATTACAGCATTGAAAAAATCATTTTTTTGTATATAATCGTAATAACTTTTACCTACTAAATTCTTCCATTTATCATCTCTGTTCAAATGATCTACAACCAAAACGTCTTTTATTCCTTCCTGATTTAATTTCCAAAGAAAACAACTACCAATAAATCCTGCGCCACCAGTTAAAATTATCATAATGCCCTCTTACGTTTTGAACAGACGGACTACAAAAGATATATTTTATAAAAAGATACTTTTTATGTCAATTTACAGATTACTTTATTATTAAATTAAATCTATAATCTACACAAAAACCACTGTAATCATAATCAAAATATCAAGTTTTGTAGAAACTTTAGAAAGTTCAACGTTACAGATTTTTATGTCAATATAATTATTTACGTTATACACGTATAAGACATTTTAATATATAGTTCCAATTGTTTTTATTGTAAATAAAATTTATTTTAGATACTACACTACATTTTTAACATTTTTAAATATTTGAATTCATGTCAATCTGTCTATAGTCTAAATTTCCGCTTGCTATTTTCCCATAAAAATTAATTAGAATTGTTTTAAACCCATACATAAAAGACTAACTTTGCCAGTAAAGCTTAATTTATTGAAGAAGCGCAAATGTTAATAAAATACTGAAAACTACACCGTTATTATATGTAGAGATAAAAAAACAGCTCCATCCATTAGAATCTGTTGAAAAGTTTTTCAAACAAAACACGCCCCCATATCCACTCAGTTCTGCGACACCATTTAACGGTTGAAAAATGTTATGGTAAAGATAAAGAAATATTAAAAATCATCATTCCTTTTAGAATAAATCTTAAAATATTTGAATTTGCAGTAAGTCCTTTTTTCAACTCATAAAATCTAAAAAATAGAAGCTTAGTAATCATTTGATTAACAGAATCAAAAAAGCTACATTATTTTGAATTTTTATAGTATTAATTTATTACTACTGTTAAAATTTTGAAAAAATTTTAAAAATTAAAACGTCAACTTAATATAAATAGAATTGTAAAGTTTATAACTTATAAATGCATATTTAGTTGTGATATTTTTGATAAAATACTATCAATATGACAAAATGTATTTATTCTATACTAAATAAGGCAATCAGTACTTATAATTTAGATAAAAGCGAAATATTGCATCTCTTAAAAATAGATGAAAACACTAAAATTTTTGAGGCAGCAGATAAATTAAGAAAAGAACATGTCGGCAATAAAATACATTTACGCGCTTTAATAGAGTTTTCAAATTATTGTAAACAAAACTGTTTGTATTGTGGTCTTAGAAGAGGCAATGCAAAAATAACAAGATACCGTTTACAACCTCAAGAAATAATAAATTTGGCAAAAAAAGCTGCAGAATATAACTACAAAACAATTGTTTTGCAATCGGGAGAGGATTCATACTATACCACTAATAGAATGTCAAAAATAATTTTTGAAATAAAAAAGTTTAATGTTGCTGTTACTTTAAGTATAGGTGAAAAAACCTTCGAAGAGTACAGAGCATATCGCGAAGCCGGAGCAGACAGATATTTGTTGCGAATAGAAACAACGGATAAAGTTCTATATGACAAACTTAACCCTGGAATGAGTTTAAAAAATAGGATGAGGTGTTTAGAGTATATAAAAATGTTAGGTTATGAAGTAGGTTCAGGCATAATGGTTGGTCTTCCAGGGCAAACAATAGAAAGCATAGCCAAAGACATAATTTATCTTAAATCTATACCTGTTGACATGGCAGGAATTGGCCCTTTTATTTATCATCCAGATACCCCTATTGAAAAAATAGAAGGCAATTACTTTGAATTGGCACTCAAAGTTATGGCAATATTACGTTTGCTTATGCCTGATATAAATATTCCCGCGACAACTGCGATGGAAACTTTAAATCCTAATGGACGGTTGATAGCATTGCAATGTGGGGCAAACGTAGTTATGCCAAATGCTACAGAAACAGCATATAAAAAACATTATGAAATTTATCCGGGAAAAATTTGTATAGCCAGTTCGCCAAAACATTGTAGATTTTGCATAGAAAACAAAATTAGGTCTATAAATAGAAATATAGCTGAAAGTGAAGGTCATCATAAATCAAATAGCTGACTTCTCCCTGACAGAAAATACAAAAAAAGGTGTAAAAAGTGAAAATACTTATAGGGTTAAGCGGCGGCGTTGACTCAGCTGTAGCCGCATATTTATTAAAAGAGCAAGGGTATGAAGTAATTGGTGCAATGATGTCTGTATGGAATGACCTTATTCCTATTCCGAAAAATAAAAATATTAATGCCTGCCTGGGACCTGAAGAAAAAGATATAGAGGATGTTCGTAAAATAGCAGATTTCCTTAAAATATCTGTACATATTCTGGACTGTAGAGAAGAATACAAAAAAATTGTTATTGAAAACTTCAGAAATGAGTATAAAGAAGGACGCACACCAAATCCTTGCGTATGGTGCAACACTTATATTAAGTTTGGCATCCTTCCATTAACTGCAAGAAAAAACGGAATAACATTTAATAAATTCGCTACTGGACATTATGCGAAAATTTCGTTCAACAAATCCCTAAATATGTATCAGCTATGCAAGGCAAAAGACACTGCCAAAGATCAAACTTATTTTCTATACAGACTCAATCAGAAAATTCTTTCTGAAACGATTTTTCCTCTTGGAGAGCTTACAAAAGAACAGATCAGAAAAATAGCTAAAAAAATACAATTACCAGTAGCAGAGAAACCAGACAGTCAAGATTTTTATTGTGGCAACTACAACAACATACTGCAATTTCCGGAAACTCATGGAGATATTATAGATAAAACCGGAAAAATTTTAGGCAAGCACACTGGAATATGGAACTATACTATAGGTAAACGCAAAGGACTGGGGCTTTCAGGCGGAAGAAAAAAGCCATTATATGTTACAAATATTTTAACTAAACAAAATGTTGTGATTGTCGGAACTAAAGAAAACTTATACTCTTCATCGCTTACAACAAAAAAAGTAACATGGAATTCAATTCCTGCACCAAAAAAACCTATTAAAGCAAGTGTAAAAATACGCCAACAACACACAACTGCAAAAGCTGTTATAACACCTATAGGAAATGATAAAGCTAAAGTAGAATTTGAAGAACCTCAAATGTCAATCACAGCAGGACAAAGCTCTGTATTCTATAAAAACAATATTGTCCTTGGCGGTGGAATAATTATCACTTAATCAAATTTTGTTTACATTAATCCTATATTTCTTATAAGTTTATCAAATAGCCATTCTTTTCTCTATCAACAAAAAAACGTTGTGCAAAATACTGTGAAAACATAATAACAGAGATATTGTTTTTTTGGCTGCAAATTCATAACACTAGAAGTTTTAATTTTTAACAGTCTTACTACACTTTGTTT
>JAISWG010000026.1 GCA_031271205.1 Endomicrobium sp. | reverse complement strand
CATTAAAAAAATCCCTAATGTTATATGTTTCTTTTTTTGGATCTTTTTATATTGTCCAACTCTTCTAAATATGCACCTGTGCCCATGACAACACATGTAAGGGGATCGTCGGCAAGATTGACAGGCAATTCTGTTTCTTGAGAAAGAAGCTCAGAAAACCCTTTAACAAGTGAACCACCACCGCTTAAAATTATTCCTCTATCAACAAGATCAGCTGAAAGCTCAGCTGGAGTTTCTTCAAGAACATTTTTAACAACTTCTACTATTTTTCTGACAGGGTCCAAAAGAGCATTTCTCACTTCTTCAGAAGAAATAGAAACTGTCTTTGGTAAACCTGTAAGTAAATCTCTTCCTTTCACATCCATTGTCAATTCCTTGTCCAAGAGAAACACCGACCCAATTTTCACTTTAACGGATTCTGCTGTATTTTCACCAATAGAAAGATTATATTTGCGTCTAAAATACTGACCTATGGCTTCGTCCATTTTATCTCCGGCAACTTCAAGAGATTTAGCCACAACCATTCCGCCAAGAGAAATAACTGCAACTTCAGTGGTACCACCGCCAATATCTACTATCATGCTACCTTCCGGGTCTTGAATTGATATTCCTGCTCCTATTGCCGCAGCCATAGGTTCGTCTATAAGATAAACTTCTCTAGCACCAGCCTGCTCAGCAGATTCTCTTACAGCTCTTCTTTCTACTTCCGTAATCCCTGAAGGCACACCTATAACTACTCTAGGATGTAAAAGAGTTCTTTTACTATGAACTTTTTTAATAAAATATCTAATCATTTTTTCAGTTGCTTCAAAATCCGCTATAACACCATTTCTCAAAGGTCTTACAGCAACAATATTTGCCGGTGTTTTACCAAGCATTTTTTTTGCTTCTACACCTATGGAAAGAACTCTTTTAGAGTCGCGTTCCATAGCCACTACAGACGGCTCTCTTAAGACAATATTTTTGCCTTTTATATAAACGAGAACCGAAGCAGTTCCAAGGTCAATACCCATATCATTAGAAAACAAGCCAAAAATATAATTGAACATTTATTTCCTCACATGACTTAAAATAGCGATCAATAAGAATACAAATAAAACAAATTCTTGATTATTTAATTTATTATCTATTCTCCTACTAACTTTCAAGTTTGTGATTGTTTTATATTATCAATTTCACTATAGCAATATCAGCACTGTCACCACGCCTTGTTCTAATTTTTAAGATTTGCGTATAGCCACCATTTCTTTCTTTATATCTTGGCGCTAAAACATCAAAAATTTTTTTTACAACTTCTTTATTATGTATCTCAGCACTTACCGCCCTTATGGCGTTTAAATCGGATTTTTTAGCTTTTGTCAAAAGCTTTTCAGAATAGCTTACAAGTTCTTTAGCTTTAGGCAATGTCGTTTCTATTTTCTCATGAAGAAACAACCATGTTGTCAAATTGCGAAGCATGGCTTTTTTGTGAGAACTCGTTACTCCAAGTTTGCTACCATTATAAGTTTTTATCATTTCTTTACTCCGTTCTTAAATTCCATTCCAAGTGACAAACCAAATTCTTGAATTTTACTTTTAATTTCTTCAAATGAGCGTTTTCCAAAATTATCAAACTTTATTAAATCGTCTTCTTTTATTTGAACCAGATCTCCTATTTTTTCAATTCCTGCCTTTTTTAAGCTGTTTGAGACTCTTGTTGAAAGCTCCATAATACTTATAAGCTGGTTATAAATGTCACTTTCTTTTGCAAGATTATTTTCAACTTGAGTTTCAATAATTTCTTCCGATTCAATGGGGTCGTTTGTAAATATTACAAGACTGTTTCTCAAAATTTTTGCCGATTTTATTAAAGCATCTTTTGGAGCAACAGATCCATCTGTCCAAACCTCCATAACAAGCCTATCATAGTTAAGAATTTGCTCTACACGAGTATTTTCCACTTCGTAATTGACTTTTGCCACAGGAGAATACAGAGAGTCTAAGAATATAGTGCCTACAGGACACTTGTCTATCTTTAATTCTTCTGCAAGAACATACCCTTTACCCTTAGTGACTTCCATTTCTATTTCAAGAGTTGTTCCATTATCTATATTTGCAATTTCTTGGTCAGGATTCATTACTTCAACATTGAAATTTCGTTCAATGTTTCTAGCAATTATCTTGCCTGCTTTTTTAACTTTTAAGTAAAGTCTCTCAGGACCGTCAGAATTTAATTTTACTCTTATTTTTTTTAAGTTTAAAACTATCTGAGCTACATCTTCCTTTACACCTTTTAAAACTGCAAACTCATGCATAGCTCCCGTTATTATTACAGAAGATATTGCAGATCCTTCTAGACTTGAAAGAAGGATTCTTCTTAATGAATTACCTATCGTATAACCATAACCGCGCTCAAAAGGTTCAGCTGTAAAACGCCCATAAAACTCAGTTGCAATCTTTTTATCCGAAGTAAATTTACGCAATTTTTCTAAATCTAATACTTTCATTCTTTATAACCTCACTTAACAAAGCTTCATGGCTGGTTAGTTTATTTTGAATAATATTCAACTATAAGCTGGCTATTTATAGAGTAAGAAACTTCCCCTATCAAGGGTTCACTTACAACAGTTCCAACAACTTTATTTTTATCAAAATTCAACCAAGCAGGAACACTTGAAGATGTCTCTTCAACCAATTTCTTTACAACAGTATTTGATTTGTATTTCTCAGATATCGTTATAATATCACACACTTTTACTTGATAACGAGGCAAGTCTATTTTCTTGTCATTTACTAAAATATTCCCGTGATTTATCGCTTGTCTTGCCATTCTCTTAGATGAAACCAAACCTAAACGATACACTACATTGTCAAGTCTAAGCTCAAGAATCTTAAACAAGTTGTCTCCAGTTGACCCCTTCATTTTTTCAGCAGTCCTATAATAGTGAACAAATTGCTCTTCAGTTAAACCATAAACTCTTCTGGCTTTCTGTTTCTCACGTAAGTGTTTAGCATAATCAGAAATTTTTGACTTCATTACTCCGTGTTGTCCGAAGGTATTCTTATCTCTTTTTTTATCAAAAACACAATTTAAAAAACATTTTTCTCCTTTTAGAAAAAGTTTTTCTTTTTCACAGCGACACAGTTTACATACTGAACCTAAATAACGTGACATCTATTAAAACCCTCCAGATTATTTTTCTTATATATAAATAAATATTCGACAATAACTATTATACCAAACATTGTTTCCAACGTTATACTCTTCTTAGTTTTGGAGGACGACATCCATCATGGGGAACAGGGGTAATATCTCTTATAGCTGTTATTGTAAGACCCGAACTCTGCAAGCCTCTTATAGCTGTTTCTCTTCCTGGTCCAGGACCATTTACAAATACGACAACACTTTTTACACCAATATCCATAGCTTTTCTACCTACTGTAGTTGCAGTCATTTGCGCTGCAAAAGGCGTTCCTTTTTTTGTACCTTTAAATCCCGAGCCACCGGCAGACGACCAAGACAAAGTATTTCCTTTCTCATCAGTTATATTAACAATTGTATTGTTAAATGTCGACAATATATATGCTCTTGCTACTCCGCCACTATATTTTTTCTTCTTAAAAAACCCAGTCTTTTTTACTTCTACCATACTTCCTCCATCCTTATTTTATAAATATATAACTTAAAAATTAATACTACAGCAACTTAATTATACAAGAAATTTACTTTTAGCCTTTTTTCTTTGGAACTGCAGCTCTACCTGCTCCAACTGTTTTTCTTTTACCACGTCTCGTACGAGCATTGGTTTTAGATCTCTGTCCTCTTACTGGAAGATTCCTTCTGTGTCGCGATCCTCTATAGCTTCCAATTTCTATAAGTCTTTTAATATTTATTTGAACTTCTCTTCTAAGATCTCCTTCAACTTTTAAATTTTTTGTTATAAGATTGTTTATTTTATTTACTTCTTCTTCGGTTAAATCTTTAACTCTCTTAGTAGGATCTAACGAAAGTTCCATTATAATTTCGTTTGATATAGCAGGACCTACACCGTAAATATATCTTAACGCTATATCTAGTCTTTTATTCTTTGGTAAATCTACTCCGGCAACACGAGCCATTTATCTATCCTCCGAATGTTCACTTCTATTTTTTATCTAACTAAAAATCAAAAATAACAAATATTCTGCTTGTTACTCTTCAACTTTTTAGCAATTCATCCCTGTCTCTGTTTATGCTTAGGTTCCGAGCATACAACTCGCACTACACCTTTACGCTTTACAACTTTACATTTTTGACAAATAGGTTTTACCGATGCTCTGACTTTCATTTGATACTCCGTTACTTCCATATCTTTTGACATTTGATATTTTGTATTATACCATAAAACAACAAGACAACGTACGCAACATGCAAAGTACGTGCGTATTTGTTATTTTACAACAAATCTTCTACTTCTCTCTATATATAATTCTACCTCTTGTTAAATCATAGGGAGAAAGCTCAACCTTAACCTTATCACCCGGGAGTATCTTTATATAGTGCATTCTCATCTTTCCACAAATATGCGCCAAGATGACAGATCCGCCTTCTATAAGTTCTACTCTAAACACAGCGTTTGGCAAAGCTTCCAAAATTTTTCCGTCAACAATAAGTTTATCTTCTTTAGCCATCCTACACCTTTGTTAAAATTTCATAACCGTTTTCTGTTATCGCCACAGTATGCTCAAAATGAGCGCTTAGACTTCCATCTTTTGTAACCACGGTCCAATCATCATCTAACATACAAACCTCATAACTCCCTTCATTTACCATAGGTTCTATAGCAAGGACCATCCCTGGAATAAGTTCAGCGCCAATTCCTGCCTTGCCATAATTTGGAATTTGAGGATACTCATGCAAATTTTTACCTATTCCGTGTCCGACAAAGTCTCTTACAACAGAAAAACCAGCACTCTCAACAGCTACTTGCACAGCATTTGAAACATCACCAAGCCTGTTTCCAGAAAGGGCCTTTTCTATACCTTTCTGTAAAGAAAGTTCTGTAATTTTAATAAGATTAGCAGCAGAGTCGGATATACTGCCAACTGCGTAGGTTCTTGCCGCATCACCATAATAACCTTCATAAAAAACACCCAAATCTACAGAAACTATATCTCCTGATTTTAGTACGCGAGAAGCATCTGGAATCCCATGCACAACCTCATCATTTATCGATACACATGTGGACGCAGGGAATGGATGCCCTGTTCCAGTCACACCCAAAAATGCAGGTATCATTTTTAATTTTCTTATATACCTCTCCGAAAATTCATCTATATACTTCGTTGTTACTCCAGGCTTTATTATTTCAGAAAGCTCCTCTAAAATTTCCCCTACAACTTTACCGACAACTCTCATTTTTTTAATTTTTTTTACCGTTTTTTCATCTATCACTTGCTTTTTAAAAAACAATTTTTTTCGCCTCTATGTATTTATTTATTTTTTCAAACACTTCGGATTCACTTTTCAAACCATCTATATCAACAAATAACTCCGTTTTTTTATAATAATCTATTAAAGGACTTGTTTGTTTCTCATAAACATCCAATCTATCTTTCACAACATTTTCTTTATCGTCGCTTCTTTGTATAAGCTCACCATTGCAAGCATCGCACTTTCCTTTAACTTTAGGAGAAATAAAGTTTACGCAGTAGCTTGCACCACAAGAACAAACCCTTCTTCCTGAAATTCTTTTAACTACCTCTTCAAAGTGAACATCTATAAAAAATATTACATCTATTTTTATGTTTTTAGACTTAAGCATTTTATCAAGCTCAAGAGCTTGGTTGACAGTTCTCGGAAAACCATCCAAAAGAAATCCTTTTTTTATATCGTCTTTTTCAAGACGCTTCTCTACCATATTGACAACTATCTCATCTGGAACCAACTGTCCTGACACAAGAAATTTTCTTATGCTCTCACTAGACTTTTTGGCCTCTCTAAACATATCACCAGTTGAAAGATGAACTATGCCAAACTTTTCCACAATTTTTTTTGCTTGAGTTCCTTTTCCTGCTCCGGGAGGACCCATAAGTATATAATTCATTTTAAGCTCTGTTGCTTTATCTTTTTTTATTGCTCCAACAAAATATCAACTTTTTAAAACCAAACTCCAAAACTAAATTTTAAAAGTAGAATCTTTATATTTAAATGACACTTGTTTTAACAAAACATGTCCTTGTGTAAAAAAACAATATAAGTACTATTGTAAAATTGAAATAAAAGAAAATATAAACTCAAAAAAACAAGTTTTTTCTAACGCAGGTTAAACCAACGCCCTTTTATTCTCCCTTCTTTCATAAATCCCTCATAATGTCTCATTATCAAATGCGATTGTATCTGTCCTATAGTATCAAGCGATACACCAACAACAATAAGAAGGGATGTTCCACCGAAGATAAACGGAATATTCATTACGTTCCTAAAATAATCAGGCAAAACTGTAATACAGGCAACGAATAATGCACCACCAAGAGTAATTTTTTCAAGAATTTTCTGTATATAATCGGCAGTAGGTTTCCCAGGTCTAATGCCGGAAATAAAACCGCCTGACTTTTTCATATTTTCAGATAAATCTTTTGGATTAAAAGATATTGAGTTATAAAAATAGCAGAAAAAAATAACAAGTCCTGCATAAATTAAACTGTATATAATAGAATCACCTCTAAACCATTCCATAATTTTCTTAGCAATAGGAAAAGTAAATATTGTCCAATTGGGAGCAAATTGAGCTACAGTTACCGGTGCTGTTAAAACAGATACGGAAAATATAACTGCTATAACTCCAGACTGGTCAACTTTTATTGGAAGGAAAGAAGATTGTCCCCCGTACATTTTTCTGCCTACTATTTTTTTTGCATAATGAATAGGAATCTTTCTCTGAGCAGTTTCAATCCAAACAACAGAGCTCAAAACAACAAACACAATAACAGTAAGAGTTAAAACGTACAATATTGAAATTTCTTCCATTTGAACAAGCTTTAAAATATTTAAGACAGCATGAGGAAGTCTTTCAACGATACCCGCAAAAATTATAAGAGAAACTCCGTTGCCAATACCTCTTTCCGTAATTTGTTCTCCAAGCCACATTACCAAAACTGTTCCTGTAAGCAAAGTTATAATCGCCAAGAATATCCAAGACCAAGATGGCTCTAACACTATAGACATGCCAGAAGGAATTGAGATTTTTGTTATTGCCATAGTAAGACCAAAAGATTGAATGCCACCTAAAATAAGTGTGCTGTATCTAGTAATCTGCGTAAGCTTTTTTCTACCTTGCTCACCTCCTTTTGCCAATCTGTCCAAATAAGGAATTATATGAGCACCTTGTATTAAACCAATAACAATAGATGCATTGATGTATGGTATAATACCAATAGAAAAAATCGACATCCTGTTGAGCGCTCCACCAGAAAACATGTCTAAAAAACCAAGCAACCCGTTAGCCTGTGTCGCAAACAAAGATTTTATAGCTTCACTATTAACGCCCGGAATAGGAACAGTAGCTCCTATTCTATAAGCAACAATAATAAACAATGTAAAAAACACTTTTTTTCTTAATTCAGGCACTCTAAAAATATCACTAAAACTTTTTAGCATAATCTAATTTCCATTATTTTAAACATTTTTGTCTATCATTCTTCCAATGTCGCGCCTGTACTATATCCATATCACTTATTACTGCTTTAATAAAACAAATACTCAAAAAAAACCACAACATAAATAATGAAGATAAAGAAATAAACACAGACAAAACTTTTTTACGCTTCATATCTTCGTTTTTCATATATCAAACTACATATCTTTTTCAACTATTATGTAACGATCTCGATCTTTCCGCCAGCCGTATTAATTTTTTCAACAGCAGATTTTGAGAAAGCCGATACTTTAACCGTCAAGGCTTGTTTAAGATCACCTACACCTAAAATCTTCACAAGATTTACATTTCCTACAAGACCTGCCTTTTTAAGAACTTGTGGCGTAACTTCTAAGTCTGAGCTAAATCTATTTAAGCTTTTAATATTTACGATTTCATATTCTTTACGAAACGGACTGTTAAAACCTCTTTTAGGAATTCTCCTAAAAATAGGCATCTGTCCACCTTCAAAACCTATTTTCTTTGAATCATCACCCGAGCGAGCTTTCTGCCCTTTAGAACCACGCGTAGAAGTACGACCATGCCCAGAACCAACACCACGTCCAACAATCTTTTTTCTATGTTTTGAGCCTTTTGCAGGTTTTAAATTATTTAAACTTATCATATTTCTACAACCTCTTTCTCTCTGATTTTAGCGACATACTCCTTTGAACGAAGAACCTTAAGTGCTTCTATCATCGCATAAACTACGTTAAATGGATTAGAAGAACGCATTGATTTCGTAAGAATATCTCTAATTCCTACAGCCTCAAGAACAGCTCTTACTGCTCCACCAGCAATAACACCAGTTCCAGGAGCTGCAGGCTTTAACAATACTTTTCCAGAACCTGAAATACCAATAACTTCGTGCGGAATTGTACTGCCTTTAAGCTGTACTGAAATCATATGCTTTGAAGCTTGCATACTACCTTTTTGTATAGCAGCTTGCACTTCATTTGCTTTACCAAGACCACAGCCTACTTTACCAACCCCATCGCCTACCACCACCAAAGCATTAAATGAAAACCTTTTTCCACCTTTAACAACTTTTGCTACTCTGTTAACAACAACAACAGTTTCTTTTAAGCCATTGTCATTTTGTTGTTTGCCTATTTTGTCAGTCAACTTATCCTCCTATAAAACTACACACTCGTATCTTTATCTTAAAATTTAAAAACACTCTTATCGCAATTTAAAAATTTTTCTCCAAAAACACATAAATTCCATTAAAAATCTAAACCACTTTCCCTTACGACATCCGCAAGAGCTTTAATTTTTCCAGCAAATTCATAACCTCTACGGTCAAACACAACTTTCTTAATACCCTTTTCAGATGCCTTTTTAGCTATCAATTTACCTACAGACTTTGCCGCAATAACTGTATCGGTAAATTTTAGTTTTCCTTTAAGTTGAGGAGACAATGTTGAAGCTGCTACCAAAGTAATACCTTTACTGTCATCAATAATTTGGGCATAAATGTGTCTATGTCCACGGTGAACACTTAAACGAGGTCTTTCTTGCGTTCCATAAATTTTATTTCTTACTCTCTTAACACGATAGTCAAATCTTTTGTTTGAATCTTTCATTTAATCCTCTATTTTTTACCTGAACTAACTGCAGCTTTTCCAGCTTTTTTTATTATCTTCTCACCTAGGTATCTTATACCAAAACCTTTATACGGTTCAGGAGGCTTAACCGCCCTAATTTTAGAGGCAAATGCACCAACTTCGTATTTGTCAATTCCCGTTACTGTAATTAAATTATTTTTATCAGACGTAAGAGTTACAGTTACTTTTACAGTTGAAGGTATGGAAAGATTTACAAGATGAGAGAAGCCCACCGCTAAAACCAATTTCTTTCCATCTTCTATACTGATCTTGTAACCAAGTCCTATAACTTCAAGTTCTTTTTTAAATCCAACTGTAACGCCTTTTATCATATTAACGACAAGTCCTCTTGTCAGCCCATGAAACATATTGTGCTCGCGAGATTTTCCAAGAGCCTCTACAAGAATACTGTCCTTGTCAATTTTTATATGTATTTTATTATCTACAACCTGCAAAAGCTTCCCTTTAGGACCTGCTATTTCTAATACACCGTTACTGAACTCTGCTTTTACTTTTTCCGGCATATGAACCAATTTTTTGCCTAAGCGACTCATAGTCTATGACCCTTAATATAAATTTTGCTAATGTCAAATCAATCCTGTTTAGCAGCAAGCAATTCAAAACCGATATTACCAAATGTACCCTATAATTTCTCCACCAACTTTTTCTTTTCTAGCTTGATTGTCAGTCATTAATCCTTTCGAAGTAGAAACCAAAGTAACACCTAATCCACCAACAGTTTTAGGCATGTTTTCGTAACTTTTATAAACCCTTAAAGAAGGCTTTGAAACTCTCTTTATCCCCTGAAGAACAGGTTTGTCTGAAACAGTATATTTGAGACAGATTCTCAAGATTCCTTGTTTCTTGTCATCCGTAATCCTATAACTCACAATATATCCTTCTTTTTTTAAAATTTTAGCTATTTCAATTTTCATTTTTGAAGATGGGATATCAACTTTTTCGTGTAACTTTACATTTGCATTACGTATACGCACAAACATATCTGAAATTGGATCTGTAATCATTAAATCAACCTCTTTTAAATTTTTAGTACCTCTCTCTTTACCAGCTTGATTTTGTAAGTCCCGGTATTTCACCATTGTGCGCTAATTTGCGCAAACATATTCTACAAAGCCCGAAATCTCTATAAAAACCACGCGGTCTTCCACAGAGACGACATCTATTCCTATAACGCGTTGCAAACTTCTGAGGTTTACGCATCTTTGCTTCTGCTGAAATTGTTGCCATAAAAAAAATATCCTCTCTGCTTTATTTGTTTTCTCTTTTTTTAAACGGCATTCCAAGATGTTCTAGTAGCGCCCTCGCATGCTCATCTTTCTTAGCTGTCGTTACAACAGTAACATTCATTCCTCTTGCTTTATCTGATTTTTCAATGTTAATTTCAGGAAAAATATATTGTTCGGTAAGCCCCAAATTAAAATTACCTCTTCCATCACAACAGCCATTAGATTCAATTCCTCTAAAGTCTCTTATGCGAGGAATTGCTATGTTTATAAGCCTGTCTAAGAACTCATACATAATTGCACTTCTTAGAGTAACCTTTATGCCTATAGGCATTTTTTGACGAATTTTAAAGTTTGAGATAGACCGTTTCGCACGACAAACCAAAGGTTTCTGTCCTGTAATAGTCGCCAGTTCTGCACTTGCCGTATCTAAAACTTTAATATTTTCTTTTGCTTCGCTTAATCCAATATTTATGACAATCTTCGCAAGTCTAGGAATCTGATGAACATTCTTAAAATTAAATTGTTTTTTGAGTTCGCTTATCACATTCTTTTGATAAAATTTTTTTAAACGAGGTTGATTCATTGCTTTTTCCTTGATCTATCTTCATTGTTTATTAACCATATTAATCTAAACAACAAAACACCGAGTTTTTTTGCTAAAATTAGATAAAGCTTACTTACTATATACATATACATACATATATATGTATATGTATACACGAACATAAATTTTCTAAACGCAAAAAACTTAAAAGACAAAACATTATATTAACATTTCCCCGCACTTGCGACATAATCTTATCTTTTTACCATCGGAAAGATTGTCAAATTTAGGTCTAAAAGCCTGATTACATTTTGGACAAACAAGCATAACTTTGCTTGTCGCGATAGGAGCTTCTTTCTCGCGAATCCCTCCAGGGTCTTTCTGAGTAGGTTTCGTATGTCTTTTTACAAAATTAATTTTTGAAACTATAACTCTACCTTTCTTAGGAAAAACATCAATAACTTCGCCTTTCTTCCCTTTATCTTTTCCAGATAAAACCACAACCTTGTCTTTCTTTTTAATGTTAAACATTTTTTATCCTGTTTTGTTTTCCACCTACACACACGCCTTTTAATTAGTTCCACCTTACTAACAGAAAGCAGAAAACAAACAAAAAATTTATATTACTTCTGGCGCCAAAGAAATTATCTTAAGATAATTGTTTTCTCTAAGCTCTCTTGCAACTGGTCCAAAAATACGAGTACCTTTTGGTTCGCCTTCATCGTTAATAATAACAGCAGCGTTGTCATCAAACTTTATATAAGTTCCGTCTGTACGGCGAATTTCTTTCACCGTACGAACAATTACTGCTTTAACAACTTCACCCTTTTTTATATTTCCGTGCGGCAAAGCATCCTGTACAGACGCATGTATCACGTCACCGATACTTGCATAGCGACGCTTCATACCTTTTGTTACTCTGAAACAGCGAATTTTTTTAGGTCCTGAGTTATCTGCTACGTTTAAAATAGACCTCTCCTGAATCATTTTACGGTATCCTCTCTTTGTTAAACTTATTTTTTAGATTTCTGCCACTTTATTTATATAACTTTTACCAAAACCCACTTTTTCGTCTTTGACATCGGTCTTGATTCCATTATTTCAACTTTATCACCTATACGAGATTCATTCTTTTCATCATGCACAGCAAATTTATTTTTGCTACGAAATACACGACCATACAAAGAATGACGATATGTTCTCTCTACAGAAACCAATCTTGTTTTGTCGTTTTTATCGCTTACAACTATGCCTATACGATTCTTGCGTTTTCCGCGTTCTAACATTGTTCCTTCCTATTTATCTTGTTTGGACTCTCTTTTTTTCTGAGCTATAAGAGTTTTAATTCTTGCAACATTTCTTCTAATTTCTCTTATTTCAAGAGGATTTTTTACAGAAGACGTCGAATGACGGAATTTTAATTTGAAAAGCTTATTCTGAAATTCACCAAGCTTTGTACTAAGCTCTAAGCCCGACATACTCTTTATATTATTCCAAAATTTACTTTTCATCTTATCCTCAAATATCTGCTCTAACTAAAATTTTTGTGTGTATAGGAAGTTTGTTTGAGGCAAGAGTTAAAGCTTTTCTTGCTTCGGCTTCTGAAATACCTTCTATTTCAAACATTATTCTCCCAGGTTTTACTACAGAAACCCAAAACTGCGGATCGCCTTTTCCTTTACCCATTCTTGTTTCTGCAGGCTTTTTTGTAATCGGTTTATCAGGAAATATTCTTACCCAAACTTTTCCACCTTTTCTTATAAATCTAACAAGTGTAACGCGCGCTGCTTCTATTTGATTACTGTTTACCCATGCAGGTTCAAGAGCCTGAAGACCATACTTACCAAAAGCCAAAAAAGTACCACCTTTAGCTCTACCTTTCATTCTTCCCCTATGCGTTTTTCTATATTTAACTCTTTTTGGCATCAACATAACATTTATAAATATCCTTTTTTTTGTCTTTACATCTTAAATTTATTTAAATTCTTCATGATTAAGCGTTCTCATTTAGACGATGAGTCGTTATCAACAAGCTTTGCTTCTTCAAACAATTCTTTAGCTGTTTTCTTAAAAAGTTCTTTTTTGAATATCCAAACTTTAACTCCAATCTGACCCATCGTTGTATATGCTTCAGAAAAACCATAATCTATGTCAGCTCTAAAAGTTTGCAAAGGAATTCTTCCTTCCTTGAGCCATTCAGTTCTTGCAATTTCTGTTCCTCCAAGTCTTCCAGAAACCATAACTTTTATTCCTTGAGCACCTGCAGCCATGGCTTTTTCAATAGTTTTCTTCATTACCCTTCTAAATGCTACCTGTTTCTCCAGCTGAAACGATATGCTTTCAGCTGCAAGCTGAGCATCAATTTCAGCTCTTTTTATTTCCATAACATTTACGAAAGTCTTTTTCATAATCATGGATTCAACTTCTTTTCTCAAATTTTCTATTCCTTGCCCGCCCTTTCCAATAACAATTCCAGGACGAGAAGTATAAACATTCACACGCAAATAATTTCCAGGTCTTTCAATAACAATTCTAGACACAGAAGCCAATTTAAGTTTATTTTTTAAATAAACTCTTATGCGATGATCTTCCTCTATAAAATTGGGCATCTCTTTTAGATTAAACCATCTAGATTCCCAGTCTTTAATATATCCTAACCTTACGCTTTTGGGATGTACTTTATGACCCATATACTTCCTACCTTTCCTAAAAATTTTATATTACTCTGCTTTAACAGTTTTTACGATTTTGGAACTTTTTTTTCTTACTCTTTCCGTACCAGAAACACCTGTATCGGAAACAATTATCGTAAGATGAGACATTCTTTTCTTTATTGGCATACTTCTACCTTGCGGGCCAGGTCTCATTCTTTTCAATATAGGCCCATTACCTACCCAAGCTTCTTTAATTTTCAATTTTGAAAAATCACTTAACTTTCCTAGATTTGCAGTCGCGCTTTTCAAAACTTTTTTAACAAGTATCGCAGCAGATTTAGGGAGAAAAGAAAGAATTTCAAATGCTTTCTCAACTTTTTTATTTCTAATAAGAGAAAGAACTTGATTAACTTTTCTTGGGGTATATCTAACAAATTTTGCTGTCGCCTTCGCTTCCATCTTTATATCCTTTTTCTATGTTTGGGCAATCAATCTCTTCTTTTACAGAGCAATCATTGTTTGTGCCTATTTGTTTTTTTTAAAGCTCAAAATTTCACTCTACGTTAGAGACGTTTCCTGCTTTGCCATTCCACCGTGACCTTTAAAAACTCTTGTCGGAGCAAATTCACCAAGTTTATGACCTACCATTTGTTCCGATATAAATATAGGTAAAAACTTCCTGCCATTATGTATTGCTACAGTATGACCTACGAACTCCGGAGTTATAACACTTGATCTTGCCCACGTTTTTATGATTTTTTTATCTCCAGCTTCGTTAAGCTTTTGCATTTTCTTCAAAAGTTTTTCATCAACATATGGACCTTTTTTCGCAGAACGACTCATTTTATTTTTTCCTCCATTCACTTCTCACTACTTCTTCTTAGCTTCATTGCGATGATTTACTATCACCCAATCCCAAACTTTCTTATTAGGTCTTGTCTTAAAACCTTTAGCAGGTTGATTCCAAGGACTTCTGGGTTGGTTGTTACCCTTAGATCTACCCCTACCTCCTCCATGAGGATGGTCAACAGAATTCATTGCAGTTCCGCGAACATGAGGCTTTTTACCCATGTGACGGTTTCTTCCTGCAGATCCTATCGTAATATTTTCATGATCCAAATTTCCTACCTGACCTACTGTTGCGTAACAATTTACTCGGATAAGTCTTATTTCACCAGAAGGCATTCTTATGTGAGCATAATCGCCTTCTTTAGCAAGCAACTGTGCTACAGCTCCAGCTGAACGAACAAGTTGTCCACCTTTGCCTGCGACAAGCTCAAGGTTATGTACAAAAGTACCTACAGGAATATTCATAAGAGGAAGAGAGTTCCCCAATTTTATCTCAGCATTCGGCCCGGACATCAAGAAATCTCCAATTTTTACGCCCATTGGCTGAATTATATATCTTTTTTCTCCGTCCTGATATTGCAAAAGTGCTATTCTACTTGAACGATTGGGATCGTATTCAATCGCTATTACTTCAGCAAGAATATTAAATTTGTCTCTTTTAAAATCTATTATTCTATAAAATCTTTTATGACCACCACCTCTAAAACGAACCATTACTTGACCAGTATTGTTGCGACCACCTTTTTTCTTTATAATTCTGGTTAAGCATTTTTCAGGCTCTGTTTTTGTAATATCAGAAAAATCAGAAACTGACATCTGTCTTCTAGACTGAGTGTATGGTTTAAATGTTTTAATCGGCATTTCTTCTTTCCTGTTGTCAAATTTATAGGAGACAAACCCCTATTCACTATATTTAAACATATATAACGTATTTTTTATTTTATGCACTCATGTTTACGTTTCTATTTAACAATCACTTATTGATTGTCGTCTTCGTTTACTAAGCTTTTATTTAATTAAACATCTTCGGCCATTTGAATTTCCTGACCATCGCCAAGTTTTACTATAGCTTTTTTCCAATCGCTTCTATACCCTGCATGCATACCCGTTACTCTTTTGTTCTTTCCCAAATAGTTAGAAGTATGAATGCTTTTAACTTTAACATTAAACAAAGACTCAACAGCCTGTTTTATCTGAAACTTATTAGCATCCTTATCTACAACAAAAGTATATTTATTGTGCCTTTCTTTCAAAACAGCAGCTTTTTCCGTTACAATGGGCTTCTTAATAATATTTCTCATATCCATGTTATTTCTCTCTCTCTTCCTAACAAAGACAACGCTTATTTATTATACGATTGTCTTTCTCTTATTGAGTCAATCGCTTCATTCGTAAGAACCAACTTATCTGCCCAAAGAACTTGATACGTATTGATGTTCTTTACGTTTTCTACTACTACATTTTTTATATTTCTTGCTGCAAGTCTAAAATCTGCACCATGAAAAACAGCAAAAACAACTTTTTTATTCTCAAGTTCAAAATTTTTCAAAAGCTCAACAACTTTTTTTGTTCTAATTTCATCAAGATTTACAGAGTCTAAAACTATAACATTGCCATTCTGCAATTGAGCTGAAAGAGCCATGCTCAAAGAAAGTTTTCTTTTTTGTTTTGACATTTTTGTATAATAATCTCTAGGTTGGGGACCAAAAACGATTCCACCTTTTCTCCATAAAGGAGAATTTCTCTGTCCTGCACGAGCATTACCAGTACCTTTTTGTTTCCAAGGTTTCGCTCCAGAAAAAGACACTTCACCTCTTGTTTTCGTCTTATGTGTTCCAGTCCTTTGATTATTTAAATATGTCGTTGTAATTTCATGCAAAAGAGCAGGAGAAACTTCCGTATTAAAAATGGCAGGAAGTTCTATTTCTCCTTTTTCTTGACCTTTTGTATTATAAACACAAACTCCCATTGTCTTCATTTTTCTACCTTTCCAACAATAATTTTATTATTTCTTACGCTATTTTACTTTAATTTTTTTCTCTGTCTCAACAGAATTAGCTCTAACAAAAAATCACGATATGGAATTGATTTAATTTTTACTTCATCTACTCCTCAAAAACATTCAAAAAAAAAGTCTGTATCTTGGAAATCTATTTTTTATTTTTATTTAAACAACAGGATCTCCAAGCGTATTATTTATAAACAATGTTCCTGTCTTAATGGCAGGAACAGCACCTTTAATAAGTAAAACATTTTTTTCTACATCAACATTTACAACAAGCAACTTTCGTATTGTAACAAATTCATTACCTAAATGTCCAGACATTTTCATGCCCTTCAGCACTTTTTGAGGACCCTGTCCACCACTAGAGCCTCTTGCTCTGGTTCTGTCAGATTGACCATGCGTTGTAGGTTGCATGCCAAAATTATGTCTTTTTATAACACCTGCGTATCCCTTACCTTTTGTTACTGCAGAAACATCTACATAGTCACCGGCTTTAAAAATATTAGCTTTTATTTCTTGTCCTACAAAAAATTTTGTTACATCAGCAACTCTAAACTCTTTTACAACTTTTTTGGGAGAAATATTATTTTTTTTGAACAACCCCAGCTTTGATTTGTTAAGATTTTTTTCTTTAGCATTGTTAAAGCCAAGCTGAATTGCAGTATATCCGTCTTTTTCAACTGTACGAACTCCTATTACTACACAAGGTCCAGCCTCCACTACAGTTACAGGTATAAGATTTCCTTTATCATCAAAAACCTGCGTCATACCTACTTTTTTCCCAATAATTGATTTTAACATATATTTTTTATCTCTCTACTGTTTTTTCGTTATTTACACTTACATTTTAATTTCAATATCAACACCTGCAGGCAAATCAAGCTTCATAAGTTCTTCAACTGTTTTTGAAGAAGGTTCGCAAATGTCAACCAGTCTTTTATGAATTCTCATTTCAAATTGTTCGCGGGATTTTTTATCAGTATGTACAGATCTATTTACTGTGTACTTTTTAATATTGGTAGGCAAAAGTACAGGCCCGGTTATTGCCGCACCTGTACGCCTTGCTGTTTCAACTATCTTTGCAAGCGAATCATCTAACATTTTATGATCGTATGCACGTAACTTAATTCTCAAACGTTGAGTTGCTACTGTTTTTTCATTTACCATAATTTTACCCTATTTAATTTTGATAGTGAATGTATATTTTATTCCTATAAGTAAAAATAGGCTCACTTAACCCCCATCAGAACCCAAAATAATTTATTTATTCGGATTCTCT
>JAISWG010000025.1 GCA_031271205.1 Endomicrobium sp. | reverse complement strand
TTATGAATTTATAAAAGCTTTTTTTAAGTAAAACTTTCTTTGTTGTTTGGTCAGTTTTTCAATAGAACATCTAAGCATTGTTCTGGGCATTATTGAGGCATATTTATCTAAGAATGAGAGTAAGGTTCTTTTGTTTCTTTTGCCGATTTCCCTAAGCATCCAACCAGAAGCTTTATGTATTAAGTAGTGTTTATGATTTAAAAATATTTCAACAAGTTCTAAAGTCTCGTCAAATCTATTTTGTTTAATAAAGTAAAATGTTGAAATCATGGCTATTCTTTCTTTCCATAAATTACCAGATTTGGCAAATTCCCAAAATTTGTCTAATTTATTGTTATACCAGTAATGTCCAGATATATATGCTGCAGACGTATCAACTAAATCCCAATTGTTAATATATTTATAATTTCTTAAATATATTTTTATTATTTTAGATTTAAGTTTATTATTCGCTTTTTTATATTTTTTAGATAAAACAACTAATGCAATAAATCTAAGTTCGTGGATTTTGTCTTGTAACAATTTTTCAGTTTCTTTAAAGTTTAGCAAATCAATGTATTTTTTCACCAAAGCTCGCTGTTTAGGTACGCGTACCCCAAGCAAAATATCATCTTGAGCATATCTGTCTTTACAAATATTTAAAATATTTCGAGTAAATTTGAAAAAAACAGGATCAACATGTTTTTTTAAATTTTTTAAAAGTAAGTCTTTAATGTTTTTTGAAGAATTTATCTTCATAGATTGACATATTTTTTAAGAAAAAAAGCTATAAGAAAGTACACAGTTGCCGAAAAAAAGAATATGAAGGCAAACCTTATTTTAAGCAGTTTTGTTTTATAAATTAGCAAAAATATCAACGTATAAAAAATGGAAAATATTATGGCACTCAATATCAAATTTAAAAACATTTTACCCTCTCAAAAAATTTAAACTTTACAGCTTAACACAAAATGCGATTTATATGTCCTTTTAAATAATGCCCCGTAAAAGATTTTGGATTTTTCATTATCTCTTCAGGAGTTCCCTGTGCAATAATTTTTCCACCTCTTTCTCCACCTTCAGGACCTAAATCTATTATCCAATCTGCAGTTTTAATAACATCAAGATTATGCTCTATTACAAGAATAGTATTACCTGCATAAGAAAGCCTTTGAAGCACTCCAAGAAGTTTTTCGACATCTGCAAAATGCAATCCTGTTGTAGGCTCATCAAGAATATATATTGTCCTACCTGTAGCTCTTTTTGAAAGTTCTGAAGCAAGTTTTATTCTTTGGGCTTCACCACCTGAAAGCGTAGTCGCAGGTTGACCTACTTTGATGTACCCAAGTCCCACATCTTTAAGCGTAGAAAGTATTCTTTTTAAAGTTGGAATATTCTCAAAAAACTTTACACTTTCTTCCACTGTCATATTTAAAACTTCATTTATATTTTTACCTATATATCTTACTTGTAAAGTTTCTTCGTTAAACCTTCTTCCGCTGCAAACATCACATTTTACATAAACGTCTGGAAGAAATTGCATTCCTATTTTTAACGTCCCATCCCCCTGACAATTTTCACACCTGCCACCTTTTACATTAAAAGAAAATCTTCCGGGATGATAACCTCTAGCTTTTGACTCAGGAACTTGAGCAAACAAACCTCTTATCATTGAAAATGCTCCTGTATAAGTTACAGGATTTGACCTTGGAGTTTTTCCTATAGGTAATTGGTCAACAATTACAACTTTATCTATATTCTCAAGACCTTTCATATTCTTAAATCTACCAGGACTTTCTTTTGCTCCATAAAGTTGTTTGACAAGATTTTTATATATTATTTCATGAAGTAAAGTAGATTTGCCGCTACCCGACACACCTGTTACACAGACAAAAAGACCCAACGGAATTCGAACATCTAAGTTTTTTAAGTTAAATTGTTGTGCTCCTTCAATCATAAGCCACTTGTCCATAGACTGCTTTCTCTTTTTTGGAATAGGAATTGACAAAGCTCCGCTCAAGTACTGTCCAGTCAAAGATTTTTTTGATTTCATTATTTCTTTTACATTACCTTGAGCTACTATATACCCACCATGTACTCCGGCTCCTGGCCCCAAATCTATTATGTGATCCGCAACACGTATAGTATCTTCATCATGCTCAACAACAATCAATGTATTTCCTAAGTCTCTAAGTTTTATCAATGTTTCCAAAAGTTTATCATTATCTCTTTGATGCAAACCTATAGAAGGCTCGTCAAGAACATACAATACACCAGTAAGACCAGAACCTATTTGCGTAGCCAAATGTATTCTTTGGGCTTCACCACCTGAAAGCGTTCCGCTTTTCCTGTCTAGACTTAAATAACCCAGCCCTACATTGTTTAAAAACTGCAGTCTTAAGCATATTTCTTTTAAAATAGTCTTGCTTATTTCTTTTTCTTTTTCACTAAATTCAATTTGGTTAAAGAAATCAAAAGATTTTTCCACAGGTATTTTAGTTATGTCAGCAATAGATTTAGTATCTATAAGAACTGAAAGAGCTTCTTTTTTAAGCCTTTTGCCTTTACAAGACGGACAAATTTTCTGTCCTGTATATTTGTTAAAAATTTCTTCTCTCACAAAATCAGACTCCGTTTCTCTGTAACGGCGTTGCATGTTTGTTATAACACCTTCAAAGTCATCTTTGCCAAAAAGAAGTATTTCCTGCTGTTTTCTTGTTAAATCTTTCCATGCAATATTTAAAGGTATTTTATTACACTTTGCAACTTTAAACAAAAGTTCCCAATAGTAACCACCCCAACTGTTTTTCCACCTGCTAGTTCTTGTAGTTATGGGTTCAGACCATGCGATAATTGCCCCTTGTTTTAACGAACGATCTTTATCTGGCACCACCAAATTCTCATCAAATTCTATTTTGTTTCCAAGTCCACCACACTCAGGACATGCACCAAAAGGAGAATTAAAAGAAAATAATCTAGGCTCTATTTTAGAAATACTTATACCACAATCAATGCACGCACATTGCTCATTGTAAATGTTTTCAGATACGACTTTCCCATTTTCTACAACAGCAACTGATACTATACCTCTTGATTCTTTAAGAGCTGTCTCTATAGACGACGCCACTCTTGAACGCAATTCCTGGCTCAGTTTTATTCTGTCAACAATTATATCTATGGAATGTTTTTTATATCTATCTAACTTTATTTTTTCGTCAAGCATATAGGTATTGTTGTCAACTCTTACTCGCGAGTAACCACTTTTTGCAAGACGATAAAAAAGTTCTTCATAAGTTCCAGCTCTTCCATTTATAAGCGGCGCAAAAATATGAATCATAACGTTTTTAGGAAATTTCATAATCTCGTCTATTATCTGTTGAGCAGATTGTAGTTTTACCTCTTTGCCACATTTTGGACAATGGGGAACACCTACTCTTGCAAATAGCAACCTTAGATAATCGTAAATTTCTGTAACCGTTCCTACAGTAGAACGAGGATTATGTGAAAGAGATTTTTGCTCAATTGAAATTGCCGGCGATAAGCCCTCAATAATATCTGCATCTGGTTTATCCATAAGATCAAGAAATTGTCTTGCATAAGCTGATAAAGATTCTACATATCTTCTTTGACCTTCTGCATATATGGTGTCAAAAGCAAGAGAAGATTTACCAGAGCCAGACAAACCTGTAATAACAACAAGTCTGTTTCTTGGTATGTCAAGATCTATATTTTTAAGATTGTGCTGCCTTGCGCCGCGAATTTTAATTATATCCACGCTACTCCTCTCTGCAACGAACCGCATATAACGTTTCTTTTTTATTTATATTTAAGATTGTATTATAAGCTTCAGATAACATAAACGGATAGTCAACGTTAAAGTGAAGTCCTCTGCTTTCTTTTCTAAGCATAGCAGAACGCAGTATAAGTTTCGCCACACATGTTATATTCCTCAACTCAATACTGTCAACACTTACGTGGGTATCTACAAAGTATTTATCTATTTCATTTTTTAAAATATCTATTCTTTTCTTGGCTTTTAAAAGCTTCTCGTTTGAGCGATATATGCCCAAATAACTCCACGCTAACCGTCTAATTTCCTCCCATTCCTGCATGGATACTTGTGACAGTTTTTTAAAGTTATTGATTTTATTTTCCATGTCATTAATTTTAGAATGTTCTCTATTTAAAAGTTTCAATGAATCTTTATAGACTCTATCAGCATAAACTATACCTTCAAGCAGGGAGTTAGACGCAAGCCTGTTGGCTCCGTGTATCCCAGAGCAAGCTGTTTCGCCTATAGCATAAAGATTTTCTATACTTGCTCTTCCATGCTCATCAATATTTATACCACCGCAAAAAAAATGAGCAGCAGGAGTTACTGGGATCATATCTTTAGCCATGTCTATGCCATACTCAAGACATTTTGCGTAAATATTAGGAAATCTTCTAACAAGAAAATCTCTACTTTTTGATGTAATATCTAAATAAACAAAGTTTTCTCTTCTTGCTTTTAACTCTGTGTCTATGGCTCTTGAGACTATATCTCTTGGGGCAAGTTCTTTTTGAGAACTGTATTTATCCATAAATTGTTCACCATTTTTAAGTCTTAAAACAGCTCCTTCGCCACGAACAGCCTCAGATATCAAAAAAGATTTGGCTTCACCGTTATATAAACACGTAGGGTGAAATTGAACAAACTCCATATTTGCAATGTCAGCTCCGGCTCTATATGCCATAGCTATACCATCACCTGTTGCAACATCAGGATTTGAAGTGTACAGATAAGTTTTTCCAGAACCACCACAAGCCAAAACAACAACTTTTGCTTGAAATACTTCTACTTTACTATTTTCATTATTTAAAACACGCGCTCCAGAGCAAAAATTATTATCATCCAATATTAAATCAACTGCAGCATGCTCTTCATAAACAGTTATATTTTCAAATCTATAAACATTACTTATCAAAATTTTTTCTATCTCAGCACCTGTAACGTCTCCTGCGTGAAGAACCCTTCTCTTGCTGTGTCCACCCTCTAACCCCAAATCAAACTCAAAAGAAAACTCATCTTTCTTTGTAAATTTAACGCCAAGTTCCACAAGTTCTCTTATTCTACTTGAAGATTCCTTTACCATCTTTTCAACCATCTCTTTATTGCAAAGACCAGCACCCGAGGATAGAGTGTCACCCACATGTTCTTCAAAAGTATCCAATCTATCAGTAACGCAAGCAATGCCGCCCTGCGCTCTACTGGTAGAAGAATCAAACAGTTTTCTTTTTGTTATTAAAGAAACCGTCCCACATTTTGCCCCCTTTAAGGCAAAACTAAGACCGGCTATACCACTCCCTATAACTAAATAATCTGATTTTATCATTGTTATACACTCTTATTTTGTCATTTTTGTATTGTCTATCAATCTTGTTTTACCTATCCAAACTGCAACAGCAAAAACAGCTTTTTTTGTATTTTTATCAGCAGGTGACAAATCTTTTACTGAAACAATTTCTGCATAATCAATTCTACTGTTTGGAATTTTTTTAAGTTTATTTACAGCTTTTTTCTCAACCACATTCAAAGTCTTATTTTTAAACTCTTTAGCGGCTTCTTTTAAAATTTTAGAAATATTCAAACTCAACAGTTTTTCTTCATCGCTCAAATAAGAATTTCTGCTTGAAAGGGCCAATCCACTTTTTTCTCTAACTATAGGGCATGGAACTATTTTTGTCCTAAAATTTAAGTCCTTAGTCATTTTTTCTATTATTTTAAGCTGTTGGAAGTCCTTCATACCGAAATAAGCTCTATCAGCACAAGATATATTGAATAATTTTAAAACTACTGTGGCCACGCCTCTAAAATAAACAGGTCTAAACGCACCACACATCATGCTCTGTAATACCTCTACTTCAACAAAAGTTTTATAAGCTTGAGAAAACATATTGTTTACCGAAGGCATAAACACGTAATCAACGTGATTTTTTTTACAGATTTCCAAATCTTTTTTCAAATGACGCGGATATTTTAGATAATCCTCATCCGAACCAAACTGAATTGGATTTACAAAAATTGAAACTATCGTAATGTCGTCGTTTTTTATCGATTTTTCTATTAATGAAACATGCCCGTTATGTAATGCTCCCATGGTAGGAACAAGACCAATTTTGTCACCATCTTTTAAATGTTTAAAAGCAATTTTTTGCATCTGTAAAGTATCTTTTATAGCCTTCATTTATAAGTATTTTCTTCCTTTGGGAATTTTCCTTCTTTAACTTCACCTATATATTCTCTTACCGCATTTCTTATAATCTTGCTAACATTAGCATACTTTTTAACAAATTTCGGCGTAAAATCATCAAACATTCCAATCATATCATCAATAACCAAAACTTGTCCATCACAATAACGTCCAGCACCTATCCCTATTGTTGGAATATTTAAAATCTCAGTTACTTCTTTAGCAAGATGTTCTGGTATAGCTTCAAGAGTAATTGCAAACGCTCCGGCATTTTCAATAGCTTTCGCATCTGATATAAGTTTATCATAAGCTTCCTGAGTTCTCCCCTGAACTTTAAATCCGCCAAATTTATTTATTGCCTGAGGAGTTAATCCCAAATGACCGATTACGGGGATTTTTGCATTTACTATAGCTTTGACTTGCTCTTCAATCTCTAATCCCCCTTCAATCTTTACTGCTTCAGCTCCACCTTCTTTAATAATCCTCCCAGCATTTTTAACAGCTTCTTCAATATTTGATTCATATGACATAAACGGCATATCTGTAACAAGCAAAGCTCCAACATTGCCTCTTTTTACGGATTTCGTATGATAAATCATATCTTCAATAGTCACAGGGAGAGTGTTTTCATAACCAAGCTTTACGTTTCCTAAAGAATCTCCAACAAGCAACATGTCTATGTCTTGATGAGAAATAAGTTTTGCCATAACATAGTCATAACATGTAAGCATTGTTATTTTTTCTGATTTACACTTTTTATCCAAGATTGTCACAACTGTTTTCTTGTTCATTTTTCACCTTTTCACCAATATCATTTATATAACATTTTAATCTTTTGACATCTTAGTGTCAATAATTTTTCACTCAAAATAACGTTTATTTTTTTATTTGAATTTGGGCATATAAAATTTTTAGAAATTTCGTTAAGTGGAATCAATACAAAAAGTCTGTTTTGTATTTCTTTATGAGGAACTATTAAATTTTTTTCAGCAATAACAATACGGTTAAAAAACAGAATATCAACATCTATTATACGTGGTCCCCAATGTAAAGTTTTTTTTCGTCCCATAAGTTCTTCGATTTGTTTTATAATAAAAAGCAAATCGCGCGGATTTAAAGATGTTTTCGCTTTAACTGCAATGTTATAAAATTTTCTCTGATTTGGTCCTATTGGAGACGTTTCGTAAAAAGATGAAATTTTTTTTATGCCAATAAAACCACTGCTTTGCAAAGCAGACAAAGCAAAAATTATATTCTCAATCCTGTTGCCAATATTCGAACCTAATCCTAAATATATCACATTATTCATTTATAAACACACGATTTTTCTTCATACTAATCCCGTAAATCTTAGTTTGACGCATTAATATTTTGCTAATTTAAATTTTCTCCATAAACATCATCATTATTATATTGTTTTGTCTAATCACAATATGCAATTAGCAATATTAACAGTAAATCTTCTTCTAGTTCCACTACACATATTTCAAAACCTGTGATAACATATGCTTACCCAATTTCATTATACACAAAAATTATCTACTCTTGATCAATTTTCCAATTTTATGTATAATTGGCGACATTGGTTGTGTTGAGTTATAAAAAGTTTTGGATAAAAGGAATGTTAAATGGCAAAACTTAAAACCGGCAGACATACGTCTGCTCTTAAAGAAGTAAGAAAAACAGAAAAAAGAACTAAAAGAAATTCAAGCATCAGAAGCAAGATAAAAACTGCAATAAAAAGAGTTGAAGAAGCAGTAAAGAAAGGCAATGCTAAAATTGCCCTAGAACAACTAGCAGCAGCTTTTTCAGAATGGGACAAGGCTGCAAAGAAAAACGTTGTCCACTTTAAAGCTGCTTTAAATCAAAAAGCAAGATTGTCAAAGCTTGTAGCTAAACTAAAAAAATAAATAGACCATCGCAAACATTATAAAACGCCCATTTTCTGAGAAGAATAGAGGGTTTTATATAATGTTTAGACAATGTTGTGTCTATTTTTGCATACGAACAATATGACCTTTTCTAAAGCTAACACCGCATCATTACTACCGGTTTTAATAGCTGTATCAGCTTGTAGTACGATTTTTAAGCTCTCCCTCAAATTTTTTGCATTGTGTTTTTTGAGATTTGAAAAAAAAATACCTGCAGAAAAACTGTGTATTCTAAGAGCTGAAGTAACTTCAGAAATAGGCATATTTTGCTCTTCCAACATACTTTTAGCATTAAGCATTTTTCTGATCGAAAAAGATATTGCTGAAAGTACTATCACATGTTCTTCTTTATCATTTAATAATTTTTCTAATACAAATATTGCCTGTTTTAAATTTTTAGATTCTATGTTCGAAGATAAGGTATAGATATTTACTTCTTTTGTATATCCTCCAACTTTTTCCAAATCGTTTTCTGTAATTTCTTTTTTATTTTTTCCAATGTACAATGATAGCTTCTCTATCTCATTTGAGATATTTAATAAATCAGTACCGTTTTCTTCAACAATTCTTGAAATAGTATCGTAAGAAGCATTTTTACCTTTATCAGTTAAAATAAATTTTATAAAGTCTTTCGCTTCACCTTCATGCTGTTTCCCACAATTCACAGCAACACAATTCTTTGAAGATATACAAGCGTTTACAAGCTCTTTTCTCTTAGCAATAGTTTCTTTTTTATAATTATCAGAATATAAAAGAACAAGAGAAGAAGTATCCAAAGTATTTGATAAATATTTCGTAATATATTCGGCATCTCTAGCCCTCATCTTGTTTACATCTTTTACTATTATCAATCTTTTATCGCTTAAAAAAGGAACAGTAAAAACAGCATTTAAAATATCTTCTGAAGTTGAATCAAATGCATAAAAAATTTCTCTATTTAAATCATTTACAGCAAGCAATCTTTCTATCTTATTAAAACATAAATCAACAAGATAGACATCTTCACCCGCAAATAAATACACAGGAGAAATTTGTTTTAACTGTATTAACTCGTCAAAATCTTGAGTTCTTAAAATAGGCATTTTTAAAATCACTATTATTTTATGCTTGAAAAAGCGGCTTTCCCCAAGTAGCTTGCTCTTGAACCTAATTCTTCCTCTATTCTTAAAAGTTGATTATATTTGCAAATTCTATCAGTTCTTGACACAGAACCTGTTTTAATCTGACCTGTATTTAAAGCAACAGCTAAATCTGCGATTATACTGTCTTCCGTTTCTCCTGAACGGTGCGACATAATAGCAGTATAATCAGCTTTATAAGCCATTTGAACAGCAGCAACAGTCTCTGAAAGCGAACCTATTTGATTAACTTTTATAAGAATAGAATTCGCAATATGTTTATCTATACCTTCTTTAAATATTTTTGTATTTGTTACAAAAAGATCATCCCCAACAAGTTGTAATTTAGATTTTAATTCTCTAGTAAGAGCTTTCCATCCATCCCAGTCCGATTCGCTTAAGCCGTCTTCTATAGACATTATAGGATATCTCTTCAAAAGACTATCATAAAAAGCAATCATATCTTTCAAAGTTTTTACTTTATCTTTTCCTTCGCCCTCAAGTTTATATTTGCCATCATCATAAAACTCGCTTGCTGCTACATCTAAAGCAAAAACTATATCTTTGCCGACTTCATAACCTGCAGTTTTAACAGCTTCACATATTACTTCCAAGGCTTGTTCGTTAGATGTTAAATTGGGAGCAAATCCACCTTCATCACCGACACTTGTTGTAAAACCTTTGCTGTTTAATACTTTTTTTAAACTGTAAAAAACTTCACAACCTATTCTTAAAGCCTCATGGAAATTAAGAGTGTTTATAGGAGCAATCATAAACTCCTGTAAATCAACATTATTATCGGCATGCTCGCCACCATTTATAATATTCATTAAAGGAACTGGCAAAATATATTTATTACTTTTGATTTCATAAGTCTTTCTTACATACTCATATACAGGAAGCCTATTTGAAATGGCTCCTGCTTTAGCACACGCAAGAGAAACCCCAAGTATAGCATTAGCTCCTAAATTGCTCTTAAAGTCTGTACCGTCAAGCTTTATCATTGTTTCATCTATTTTTTGCTGTTCGTTTATGTCAAGTCCAGCTATTTTTGGAGCTATTTCTTTATTAACATTTGATACAGCCTTCAAAACACCCTTGCCACTAAATCTTTTTTCATCACAGTCTCTAAGCTCAAGAGCTTCTCTAGAACCAGTTGAAGCACCAGAAGGAACGGCCGCTCTTCCTAAAGTTCCATCATCCAATAAAACATCTACCTCAACAGTAGGATTCCCTCGCGAATCAATAATTTCTCTTCCCGTAATTTTTTTAATCTTTGTCATAAAATGCCTCCTATATAAGCATAGCTTTTATTGTTTCTTATTTGTTTAAGTCATTCAGACTTTTTCAACCAACATTTCAAAAAATTTAACAGAAAATTTCTCACCAAGTATGTTGTTGTCAGAACAAGCCTCAACAGTTACGTTCTCAGAATTTATTTCTGTTACAAAAACCCCAGTCTCTGTTGAATCTAAACAACAATTCTTAAAACCCTTTGAAAAACCAAAAGCTACTATGTAACCTTTATCAAAACTTTTGTGAGTTACTCTTGCTCCCAATTTTTTTATTATTTCAAGACTTTTGTCAAAACAATCCTTCTTTGACATTTTAAAATTTTTGCTAAATCTTTTGGTCTTCTCTGAATAAAATTTTTCAATAGAATAACCTAAAAATCTTTCTATCCTGCTAAACAAATCAAAAGAAACTCTAACCATTAATGATACACCTTTTTGATCGCCAACATAACATTGGGTGCTTAAATCAAAATAAAAATCCTTAAAGCTCTCAGAAGCACCTACTTCCCATATACCACCACTTCCTCTCTTAAATATAGAAAAACTATCAACTGAATCTTTAATATCAGTAGTTCCTGTAGTCGCATAGTCCCATACTGCTCCACAATAAACAACGGTATACTCACTAAATACAAAAGACACCCTGCTCCCAACTCTTATACGTTGAGAGTCAATATTTGGAAACCTAAAAGATATGCCATTATTTAAATGGACATTTTTGCCAAACTTGCGTGTAAAAAAACACTTACCGTAAGTGTCAAGTTTTAAAATGTCACTTACTTTGAACACATAACCAAACCCTATATGACAGCTTGTATATAATATTATATAATCGCATCTTGCTATTTTATTAAACTCAAAATCTGTTTGACTAACACCTGTTTTGCCCGAAAATTCGCCGTAAAAACTCTTATTAAAATCAACATGTCCTAATAATCCACCGCCACTATAATCAGAATTTTTTAGTCCAGCATAAGAACCTACACCACGCTCAAAAAATGGGCCAAGAGTCAATTCTCCCAAACCGGTATTAAAACTTTTTGCTAATCCTACAACTAAAGATTTTCCACTTAAATCAATGTAATTACCCTGAAAACCCACTTTACATTTTAATTTTCCAATGTAAGCCACACCAAATAAAAAAGGGTCACCGACACTATTTAGGGTCATAGATGAAACCGTTGACATAACTCCTTTAGCTGACACAATATCAGCACCTTGGTTTAAAAGAGCAACACTCGCAGCAATGTCTTGCGTACAAGCATACTTGCCTCCGGTTGCATATGTTTTTCTTGTAAATATACACAACAAAAAAACAAACAAAAGCACCAAAAAATATCGCTTAAAGATAATTAGACAGTCGTTCATTTTAAGATTCTAAAAACACTATACTATTAAATCATAATCATGTTATTAAGATAGATTATACAATTCTTTTACATCATTAACAAGATAATAAACGTAAAAAGAGCTATAAAATGTATAACAATATAAAATAAAATCAAATAGAGTTAAAACGTTAAAATTATCGCCAAAAGTTTGCATATTGTAGGGTGCGGAAATATGGGAATACACTACGCTTATTCGAAGATGTTAGCAGAGGTTCACCTTGTTAAGTTATAGCAAAGAAAGAAATACTTTTCTTTAGGACTAGTTTTTATATATCCAGAATTCTTTTTTCTGCAGCTGTTTCTTTAAGCAACAAAATTCCTTTTTAATCGCAATAAATTTGTCCTATCGTATTTAACTCCGCAAGAACAACAAAAACACACCAATGTAGCTGCTAAAACTAATCTCTTCGCTTTCAATCTCATATTAAAAGTAACTACTTTTCAGTTATACAAAAATTTTTATATAATAGAAATAAGAGTATAATATTTTTAAATTTATTGATATTTTAAAGGAATAGAATTGAAAAAAAATATTACTTATCTTACACTTGGAACTGCAAACATAGGAAAATTATTGGTACAGTGTGCGCTACCTGCAATTGTAGCGATGCTTGCCACATCGCTTTATAACGTTACAGATAGCATATTTATAGGACACAGCATAGGAGTATCAGCTCTATCAGGTTTATCCATAACTTTCCCTATAATGAATTTAGGGGTTGCATTCGGTCAGCTAATTGGCGTCGGCGCAGGCACAATACTTTCAATAAAACTTGGACAAAAAGATTATGAAGCAACGAACTATATTTTAGGCAATGTTATTGTTTTAAACACAATAATAGGGATTCTTTTTTCTGCAGTATTATTGATTTTTTTGGATCCAATACTTCTTTTTTTTGGGGCAAGTCAGCAAACACTTCCACATGCCCACGACTTCATGGTTATCATTTTAATGGGCAACGTTATTACACACATGTATATGGGACTTAACTCTTTATTGCGTTCTCAAGGACACCCTAAAAAAGCCATGATTGCAACTTTTACAAGTATACTTATAAATCTTGCTCTTAATCATTTATTTATATTTAAATTTGGTTGGAGTATCCGCGGAAGTGCTTTTGCAACAGTTATTTCTCAAGCTTTAGCATTGGCATGGCAGATAAAAATTTTTAGCAGCAAAGCAAATTTTATACATTTTCAAAAAAAATTTTTCGTTTTAAATAAAAATATTGTAAAAGAAATATTTTCAATTGGCTTATCCCCTTTTCTTCTCAATGCCGCCACATGTATAATCATAATACTTATAAATAAAAATCTTTCTATTTACGGAGGAGATACTGCTGTAGGAGCGTACGGAATAGTAAACCGGGTTTTGTTTATCTTTGTTATGATTGTTTTAGGATTAACTCAGGGAATGCAACCAATATCAGGATATAATTATGGAGCTGGATTATATAAAAGGGTTAATGAAGTACTGAAAAAAACAATTTTTATAGCAGTAAGCACAATGACACTAGGTTCTTTGATTGTGGAAATATTTCCTCATGCTATAGTTTCTTTGTTTACCACAGATGAGGAGCTTATTAGAGTAACAGCTATAGGAATGCGCTATGTCCTCATGACTTATTGTTTGATTGGCTATCAAACAGTATCTATAGTATTTTTTCAAAGTATAGGAAAAGCTAACCTTTCAATAATTTTGTCTGTAACAAGACAGTTTATATTTTTAATCCCTCTACTCCTTATACTACCAAAATATTTTGGAGTTACCGGCGTATGGATTACTATGCCTATATCTGACCTAGCCGCTTTCATAACAACTATCATTTTAATGAATTGCGAGCATAAGAGATTTAAGCAAAAACAGAATGATATAAACACATAAAATTTGTATTGAATTATGAAAAATCATGGTATAAGCAACACAATATCCACACAATGTACAGCAGTAGTGGATTTATGATATCTAAATAATTACCTGATATGACACTTTATGTAAACATACATTTTTACGATGAAACTCTTTTGCGAATAGCAACTAAAAAGTGGCTGTATTTTGAGAAAGGTATAATACAACATTAGATATAACTCTTTTTTAGTTAGAATAAAAGATCAAACAAAAATTCATGTAATTTTCTTGAAAAAGTTTTAAACAAGCTTATCATAACTGACATATTGATAAAAAACTCCTATTATTTGAGCCAAATACAAAAGTTTTTTTGATTTGAGTTGTAACAACAGAAGTTTTAATGTATTATCTTTCAAAAATAAAGGATATAAAGGTTCTTTGACATATTCTTTTGTGTTGAAAAAAAGATTAGTTATTTTTCATTTATCCATAAAAAAAGCTTTGACTATATTTCATATAATAAGCTTTAACAAAAAGTAAAAAAAATAAATTTTATAATTAAAGTTAAGTGATATATTCTTTAGACTGGGGAAAAAATAATTTATTGTATAAGATTTTCTAATTTTACATATATCGATATCACATCAGCTAAGGGATAGATTTCTTTTTTTTTGAGAATTCTCAAGTTATAAAAATTTTTCTTACCAATAGCATATTTACCTAATCTAACGGTTTTTAAATATAAAAGCTTTGAGCATTCTATTTTGAAAAAGTATAAGATCGCTAATAAGTTCTTCCACAAAACTGAGAAAGAAATTAAAATTCTCTCAATTTTTTATTAAAACAACGGTTTGCTTCATTACAAAATAAAAAGGTATAAACTATTTACAATAAAATAAAAAATTTTAAACTACAAAAAGGTAGAATAAGAAGAATTAAATGAATGATATTATTCAAAAACTAAACATCTTAAAAAAAGAAAAAAAAGCGGTAGTTTTAGCCCATGTATATCAACGTTCCGAAATACATGATATAGCCGATTTCGTTGGTGATTCTTTGGAACTAAGCAGACAAGCGGCTCAGACAAAAGCTGACGTTATTGTGTTTTGTGGTGTGCATTTTATGGCTGAAACTGCGTATATTCTTAACCCTCAGAAAAAAGTTTTAATACCTGATTTGGAAGCAGGTTGCCCTATGGCAGATATGATAACTGTAGAAAAACTAAAAGAGTTTAAATTAAAGTTCAAAAACCCAGTAGTTATATCTTATGTGAATACTTATGCAACAGTAAAAGCAGAAAGTGACATATGCTGTACGTCTTCAAACGCGGTAAATGTCGTAAAAAAAGTAGTTGAAAGTTTTGGTAAGAATATTGATATTATTTTTACACCTGATAGGAATTTAGGTGAATATATCCAAAAAATATCCGGTATAAAAATGAATATTTGGAATGGTTTTTGTCCAACACACAACAATTTTATTTTACCCGAATATGTAAAAACAGCTAAGAATAAATACCCTAAAGCAGAGGTTTTAGCACATCCTGAGTGTCGTCCTGAAGTTCTTGACTTAGCAGACTATGCATTATCCACTGGAAGTATGTGCAAACGCATTAAAGAAAGTTCTTCCAAAGAATTCATTATATGTACAGAAACAGGTATATTGTATAAACTGCAAAAAGATAATCCTGGAAAAAAATTTTACCCCGCAACAAACCTTAGCATATGCCCAAACATGAAAAAAATAACATTGGCAAAAGTCTATGATATTCTTGCCAACATGAAAAATATTATCTTTGTACAGGACAACATCAGAGAAAGAGCCTATATCCCCATTTCAAAAATGTTGAAAATAAACGCTTGACATTTATTTTTTACTAATGTAGTATATGTTGTGTCAACTAAAGACTGTTCACACTATATATAGTATTGTAAACGTTACGGATTTTGGCTCAAATCATTGAATTAACAGAAAAAAATTTATAAAAATTATTTTCTTGTACCGTAAACAGTATCAGTTGTGTTTATTTAAGTATAATATCAGAAACTTTTTTAATAAATAGCAATAGCAAATAAATAATTTATCGCTAAAGAGGAAGTTTTATGAAAAATGAAGAGATTTTTAGTTCAATTATAAAAAGAAATGGAAGTGAGGAATCTTTCGACCCTAGAAAAATTGCTGCAGCAATAGCAAAAGCAGGAAAAGCTACCAAAGAATTTGGGCAAGATATTGCAGATAGTCTTGCCATCAAAGCTTTATCCATGCTTAAAAATTCTATAATAGAAAACAGGAAACCATCAGTAGAAGAAGTCCAAGATATAGTTGAAGAAACCTTACTTTCATCTTTGTATAAAAAAACTGCTAAAGCTTATATATTATACCGCGATCAACATACTAAAATCAGAGAAATAACTTCAGCATTTAACGTAGATTTAGTTGAGCAATATTTGAAAAAATTGGACTGGCAAGTAAACGAAAATAGCAATATGTCTTATTCGTTACAGGGGTTAAATAATTATATTTCTTCTGAAATAAGCAAAATATATTGGCTAAACAAAATCTATCCTAAAAATATAAGAGAAGCTCATTCTGAAGGAGATCTTCATATACACGATTTGGGACTTTTGGGAGCCTACTGCGTTGGCTGGGATTTGCAAGATTTGTTAATAAGTGGATTTAAAGGTGTCTCAGACAAACCTGAAGCCAAACCTGCGAAACATTTCAGAACAGCTTTAGGACAAATTGTAAACTTTTTTTATACTCTTCAAGGTGAAAGTGCTGGCGCCCAAGCATTTTCTAACTTTGACACTATTCTTGCTCCTTTTATTTATTACGATAAACTTACATATAAGGAAGTAAAGCAGGCTTTGCAGGAATTTCTTTTTAACATAAACGTACCGACAAGGGTGGGTTTTCAAACACCTTTTACAAATTTGACTTTGGATTTAACAGTAACCTCGCATTATAAAGATGAACCTGTCATTATTGGTGGGAAATACCAAGACAAAAAGTACGGTGAATTCCAAAAAGAGATGGATATTTTAAATCAAGCTTTTTTGGAGCTTATGCTTGAAGGCGACACTAAAGGAAGAGTATTCACATTTCCTATACCTACCTACAATATAACACAAGATTTTGATTGGCATAATCCTAATATAAAAGTTTTGTGGGATGTTACAGCTAAGTACGGCATTCCATATTTTGCAAATTTTATAAACTCAGATATGAAACCTGAAGATGCAAGAAGTATGTGTTGTCGACTTAGAATAGATAATCGTGAACTGCAGAAAAGAGGCGGTGGGCTTTTTGGCGCCTCTCCTCTTACTGGCTCTATAGGAGTTGTAACTATAAACCTACCAAGACTTGGGTACTTATCCAAAAATGAATCCGAATTTATAGAAAGGCTCAAAATTATGATGGACACAGCTAAACAGAGTTTAGAAATAAAGAGAAATATTTTGGAAAAATTAACTTTAAACAACTTGTATCCATATATGAGCTTTTATTTAAGAAGTGTAAAACAACGATTTAACGAATATTGGAAAAATCACTTCTCAACGATAGGCATAGTCGGACTTAACGAAGCTTGCATAAATTTATTTAAAGAAGGAGTCGGTAGCGAAAAAGGAAGAATTTTTGGTGAAAAAGTATTAGATTTTATGAGAGAGATTCTAATTCAGTACCAACAAGAAACTGGGAACAATTATAACCTTGAAGCAACGCCTGCTGAAGGTACTTCTTATAGACTTGCAAAACTTGATTTAAAAAAATATCCAGATATTATTTCAGCAAGCGAAAAAACAAATATTCCTTTTTACACAAATTCAAGCCAGTTGCCTGTAAATTATACCGATGATATTTTTGAAAACTTAGATTTACAGGACTCTATGCAGTCCAAATATACAGGCGGAACAGTTATGCATATGTTTATAGGTGAAAGAATTAAAGATACTGAAGCTCTAAAAACTTTTATAAAAACGGTATGCGAGAACTATAGTTTGCCATATTTTTCAATAACACCAACTTTTAGTGTTTGCCCAAAATGCGGATATCTTGAAGGAGAACAAGATGAATGCCCAAAGTGTAAAAATGAAAAGTATAAAGAAATAGATCAACAAATAAAATCGCTTGAAAATGTATTGTTACATACGACAAATAGCCATAGAGTGTAAATTAAATAAAGGAGAAAACATCACATAATGACTACTAACGAAATTCATGAAAAAATCAACGAACTAAAAGCAAAGAGGAATTGTATTAAAGGTACAAAATGCGAAGTTTATTCAAGAGTTGTTGGTTATTTGAGACCTGTATCTTTATGGAATGAGGGTAAGAAAGAAGAGTTTAAAATACGTAAATATATATTGCCCTTATAAATTTAAATGCAAATTGGTGGATTACAAAAATTATCATTGATAGACTATCCAGGGGTTCCTGCTGCTGTTATTTTTACGCAAGGCTGCAATATGAAGTGCCCATACTGTCACAATCCCCAATTAGTCTATCCTGATTTATTTGAAGCAAGTGTAAGCAACGATGAAATTTTCAGTTTTTTTGAAAAAAGACAAAAACTTCTCAAAGGGGTTGTTATAACTGGTGGAGAGCCTACTCTTCAAAAAGATTTAATAGAATTTATAGAAGAAATAAAAAAACTAAATTTATCTATAAAACTTGATACCAATGGAACAAATCCTAAAGTTTTAAAAAATTTAATTGATAAAAATCTTTTAAATTTTATTGCTATGGACATAAAATCACCTGAAAATAAATATAACATATTCTTTAAGGGTAACTTGAACACAATAAAACGATCACTTAGTATAATTCAGTCTTCAGAAATTCCTCACATTTTTAGAACTACTTACGATAAATCTATTTTAAACGAAATGGACTTATCAGAAATTAAAAAGTTAGCAGCAACTTCAACATATATAATCCAAGAATGCAGAAAATAGCTGAACCGAAGCAAATTTAAAAACACCAAGTCTTTATTTTTAGAGACTGGTGTTTTTAACTATAGTCCAGAAATAAAAATAATATAAGACCAATCCTATTTAAAACTTTTTTAGAATTCTATCAGTTTAATTTCATCTAGTCCAAATATTCACGAAGCAATTTACTTCTACTTGGGTGTCTTAATTTTCTTATAGCTTTTGCTTCTATTTGTCTTACTCTCTCTCTAGTAATTCCAAATTTCTTACCAACTTCTTCAAGGGTGCTTGGATATCCTACACCTATTCCATATCTTAAACTTATTATTTCAGCTTCTCTAGAACTTAAAGTGTTTAACACTTTTTCAAGCTCAAGTTGTAGTCTATATTGTTGCGTCTTAGCTATAGGGCTTGGACTATTATTATCCTCTATAAAATCCTCCAATCTTGAATCCTCTTCTTCGCCTACAGACATTGCTAAAGAAACTGGTTCTTGCATCATTTTCAAGATTTTTCTTATTCTGTCAGTAGAAAGCCTTAAAGATTTACTATATTCTTCTATTGTCGGTTCTCTGCCCATATCCTGTTGGAATCTCTTTCTGACCTTTGTAAGTTTCGATATAAGTTCTTTCATATGAACAGGAATTCTTATAGTTCTCGCTTGATCAGCAATAGCCCTGTTTATAGATTGTCTTATCCACCAAGTAGCGTAAGTTGAAAACTTAAAACCCCTCTTCCACTCAAATTTCTCAACAGCCTTAGAAAGTCCAAGATTTCCTTCCTGTATAAGATCAGACAATTCCAAACTACTTACACCCATATGTTTTTTTGCTATAGAAACAACAAGTCTAAAGTTAGCTTCAATAAGTTTCATTTTATCCCTATGAATAACTTCTTCAAGTTCTCTTATTTTTCTATCAGTTCCTATCATCTCCTCAATAGTTATAACAAAACCTTCCTGCATACTCGCTTGTTTTTCAAATAAACTTTTGATATTTTTTAAATCTTCACTTACATTTTTTACAGACGCACCTGTAAATTTTTTAAAATCAGTAGCTGAAATCTTATCTACTTCATACTGTTTGAACAAAGTCTGAACTTTTGAAAAAGAATTCTTATATCTTCGTTCAAATCTTCTAACACTGTCTCTTATTTCATTAAGTTTATTGGCTATAGTTTTAATTTTATTTATAAGCCTTTTAATCTTATCTTGATTCAAATTAAGGCTTACAATAAGATTTATTATCTCACCACGGAGTTGTTTAACTTTATTCAAATAACGTTCTCTATCTTTTTGAGATATAGACTTAAGTTTCAACTTTTCCTCATGAGAGTTTATACTTTTTTCTATAAAATTTATTTTCTTTACAACCGTCTTTATTTTTACACCCATTCCCCTTAACTGAGCTTGAGACTTTCGCCCTCTTGGCATCAATTCTTTAGTTGTCATTTCCTGTTGACTTATAAGGGTTTCCCAATTTCTTATTTCTTTTATTATAAGAGGAGATTCTAAAACTATTAATTTAAGCTTTTTCTCATTTTCTCTTATGTTTTTTGCCAACTCAACTTCAACAGACCTTTCAAGCAAAGGAACTTTTGCCATTTCGCTTAAATACATTCTTACAGGGTTTATATCTTCCTTCTCTTCTGTTATTTTTACAGATTCTTCAACAGCTTCAGCCGTATTCTCTTTTTCTTTTTCAATGTCTTTATCATGCAAAACATGAATGCCGTGGTCTTCCAAAGTGCCAAAAAAACCGTCAATCTTTTCAGCAATCATATATTTTTGTGGAAGATTATTACTTATGTCCTCATATGTAAGGTATCCCTGATCTTTACCAATATCAATTAAATCTTGAAACAAATCTCTTTTTGTCATTATCAATTCCCAGACCCCTTCAAAATGGTTGTTAATTCTTTATATTCTTCAAATAAAGCATTATCTTTTTCTTTTTTACCTTCTGTCATCAAAAGAATTTCACTCTCAAGTTGTCGCCTTCTTACTCTATAGTTGTGTTCTCCCATATCTTTTAAAATAATTGAAAAAGCTTCGTTTGTATTGTTATACTCAATTGAATTCAAAGTAAGATCTGAAAACCATACGGCTTCTTCAGGTAACAATTCGTTTAATATTTCTGCATCACTTAATCCAGAAGTTAACAAACTATAAATTTTTTGACATCTTACATCCTGAAAAAAATCTACCCTAACTCTTTCAATGTAATCTCTATTATTTAAAATCAAATTTAAGAGATTTTCTTCTAGAGACATCGTAATTTTTTTATTTTTGACAACTTCAGAAGTTAAATTTTTAAAATCGTTGTTAAAACAGCTCTTTATTTTCAGATTTTGCTTCTTTTTAAACTCTCGCCAAACAGCTTCTTCATTTACATTTATATATTGAGCTACCTTTTTTATCCATTCTCTTTGAATTATTGTATTTGAGCTTTTTGATACAAAATCTAAAAGAATTGATACTGCTTTAACTTTATTTTCAAGAGAAACGACTTTTCCAACAGACAATGTATTCCGATAAACCATGTCAATCATGAAATCTATAGTACTTTTAGAACTATCTGACAACAATTTTAAAAACTTCTCTTTCCCATACTGATTTACATATTCATCAGCGTCAATATGTTCCGGCAAAGAAGAAACTTTAGCCTCTATACCACTTTGTACCAAAATTTCTAAGGCTTTCTGAGTAGCTATTCTACCAGCATTATCCGCATCAAAAAGTAGTGTTACCTCATCAGAATATCTTGCAATTAATCTCACATGATTTTGAGTAAATGTTGTACCAAGTGTTGCTACCGCTCCAGCTATACCAAACTGTTGTGGAATAACAACGTCCATATATCCTTCAAGAACAATTATTCTTTTTTCTTTTCTAAGATCTGACAAAGTTTGATACAAACCGTAAAGATTTGACGATTTAGAATAAACAACTGTTTCCGGAGTATTTAAATATTTAGGTTCTTGATTTCCGATAGCTCTACCACCAAATGCAACAACTCTTCCCTGCACATCATAAATCGGAAATACAATGCGTTCTGACATGTATTCAAAAAAAGTTCCTCTTTCAGTTTTGGTTATTAAACCAGCCTTTACAAGCTCATCGGCAGTACGTCCCTTTTTCGAAGCCAACTGCAAAAGTTGTCCTTTAGGAGCAAAACCAAGATTGAATTTATTTATAGTATTACTTGTTATACCACGACTTTTTAGATAATCTCTAACATTACTCGCGCTCAAACTTTCAAGCAAACATCTATGATAAAACATACCTGCTTTTTCCAAAATGTCAAATATTTTAGATTTTTCTGACACTTTCGTTATATTTCTATTAGTCTCTTGAATTGTTATTCCCGCTTTTTGAGCCAATTTTTTTATAGCTTCAAGCCAAGATATATTATCCATAAGCATAATAAATTTAAAAACATCCCCTGCCGTATTACATCCGAAACATCTAAAAATACCTTTTTCGAGACTTATCACAAAAGACGGAGTTTTCTCATTATGAAAAGGGCAGCAAGCTTTCCAATTTCGCCCTGCCTTTTTTAAGTCCGGAAGATATTCCCTTACAACAAACTCTATGTTGCTTGAGAGTCTTATTTTTTCTATTGTATCTTCAGATATAGTCATGTTTTTATCTTCTGAATCTTCTAAATCCTGAGCATTCTATAAATTCAAGTTTACCAGCTTTGTTCTCAAGTTTATCAAATAAAAGGTTAAAACCTAAATTGTCAGACGAAATATGTCCAGCCAAAATAACATTTAGGTGATGTTTTTCCGCTTCTTTAGCGGCTTTAGAGCTTAAATGCATTCCAACTATAGTTCCTATCCCAGCTATCGCAAGTTTTTCAAAAGATTCCAACGGCCCCTCAGCACCACCCGTCATATCCACAAAAACTTTTCCGCATCTTGAAAAATCACTTCCACACAAAATAAAAGGTGCTTGAGCTATTTTAGCTGCATGTTGGTATTCTGAATATCTGTTTAATAGTTCTACGATTTCTTTTAAATAAACAGGTTTTAATGCATCTATTTCTCTCTCTAAAAATGACGCAACATGGTTATCGGTTACAGAATGAGCAACCATAAAAGGAATATTTAAAAGTTTCGCAGCATCGTAAATTCTTTCGTTATTTTTAGGGAAAACATTTTTTTTAACTTCTCTAGCTCTCTCTGAAACAATTTTTTCTGTAATATTTATAGGTATTCCCTGATTATTTAAAATATCAGACTGCATACCTATAACACTGTAAAATGTTGAATAAGCATACCCTTCCGGATGATGCGCTATAACTAAATCTATTTTTCTTCCTGAGTTCATAAGACTTTTAGCCAACAAAAGTTCCTGAGTTTCTATATCTATACCAACCAAAATAGCTTCCACCTGGGTATCTGGATTTCCATAAATAATTCTTGAATCATAATATGGGTTGCTAAGACTTTCTATATCGTAACTTTCTTTTTTTTTAGAAGAAAGAGCGTCATATTTTTCTCTGCGTTGCAATAAATCTGCCTCTACAGCATCTAATCCCCTGGGGTCTTCTTTGATTCCTTCTTTTATAAATATATCCTGAATATCTTTCAATTTCATTTTTACCACCTTTTTAAACTCATGGCCTACTAGAATATAAAAAGTTAAGTGAGGAAAAAGTTATAAACAAATAGGACAAACACAACTACCATCTTATGCATATCATTTGAACCATCTGTTATCTTTAAGCATTTTACGACGGATTTTTCTCTTTGTTTCAGCAAGCTTTTCCTTCTTTAAAACGCTTGGAGATTTATAGAATTCACGTTTCTTAATTTCTTGCATAACTCCATTTCTTTCGCATTCTCTCTTGAAGCGCCTAATAGCATCTTCAATAGACTCTCCATCGCGAACTTTAATATTTACCATATTTTTAAAACACCACCTTTCTTAAAAAGTTTAATTTTTATCATAAAATCACCCTGGTGGCCAGCTAAAAACTCTTCCCCCAAGAAGATGATAGTGAATATGAAAAATAGTTTGACCACCGTCCTTACCGCAATTATTTATAACACGAAACCCATTCTTTATCTCAAGAAACTGTTTTGCAATTTTTGCAGCCACAATTTGAATATGACCAAGTATTTGTTCGTCATCATGAGAAACATTATCCAATCCGCTTATATGTTTTTTTGGTATAATCACTATATGAACAGGAGCTTGAGGTTTTATATCCCTAAAAGCAAGGACTTCCTCATCTTCATAAACTTTATGCGACAAAATCTTCCCCTTGACTATTTTACAAAAAAGACAATCGTCAGACATTAAAACTCCATCCAAACTCGTTATGGATTCTACTAAAACTCCAAAAAAATATCAAATTTACACTGTTATCAATTTAAAAAATTTCAAAGATTTTGCTATATCTTTTGAAATCTGCCCCCTTAGAGCTTGCACACTCTCAAATTTCTTTTCGTATCTTATTTTTTTCAATAATATTACTTTTGTCAAACTTTTTTCCCATATGCCGTTAAAATTTAAAATATGAATTTCAGGAATAATCTCGTCACCCATGTTAAAAGTAAGCCGGCTTCCTATGTTTGTAACAGACGGATATATTTTACCTTTTTGCGTTATTATACTTATATACACACCTCTTGGAATAAGTTTATCACTATTTACTTTTAAATTTACAGTAGGGAACCCTAACTTTTTACCAAAACCTTTATCTTTAAATGGAATCCCTAAAAAAGAGTAAGGTCTGCCTAATAATTTTGCAACATTTTTTAAATCACCTTTTTCAAGCAATATTCTTATATAAGACGAAGATATTTGTTTTGAAGAGTTTTTTAAATATTTAACTATGTTTATCTTAACGTTATTGTTTTTTGCCTTTTTCTTAAGCCAACCTATATCGCCTTTTCTGCCTTTGCCAAAAGCAAAATCGAGACCACATACTATTTCTGAAATATTTAGCTTGTTAAGTAAAAACTCATCAAAAAATTTATCTGCAGTATAAGTTAAAATTTCAGAGGACACATTTACCAGAATAATTTTGTCAACACCTAAAGCCTTTATTTCTTCAAATTTCTCATCACAGGTTGTGAGCAACCCTTTAACCTTCTTTACAGGTTTTTCAAGCGATATTACTATACTTTTTAACTTACTCTTTTCTGCTAACAACACAGTCTTATCTATAAGGAATCTGTGCCCTTTATGCACCCCATCAAATGTTCCGATGGTTACAACTGATTTTTTATTCATTTACGATGCCGATAAAGATTATATTTTCTATTATTTTGCGTCAGCAATCCTTTATATATATTTTAAAACACTTTGACATCAGAAACGTCTACTATTCTCTTCTTAAAGGTTTAATCGTTATTTCATATCATAAGAAATTACCCAAATTTTGAGCTAAAATTTTTATATATATTCCAACTGAAATAAGAAACTCTAACAGTCGCAAGTATCGTTGAAAATAAAAAATTATTTCAAACTTGCTTACTATATTTTTTTAATATTTATTTTATACTCAAAAATCTTTTTTATAAACTTGTTTTCCATATAACTATTCTGTATTTATGACATCCTTTAAAAGATTTGGTTGTCTTTCTTACCAAAACAATCAAAAAAAACCTATTAACTATCAAATCCAAAGTTCCACAATGAACCGTTTTTTACTTTTCACTTTTTATTTGAATTACTTTAAATAATGTGACTCCTCCGTTATATCTACTGTAAATCTTAATAACATCCAATTAATTTATTTTAATTTCTTTCCCAAAATATCCTCAACAATCCTTACTGCCTCTTTAATTCCAGCGTTTATAGTACAACCCGCTGCATTTTTATGTCCTCCACCGCCAAATTCACAAACAACTTTCAATAAATTAAAATTTCTTACTGAGCGAAGACTCACTTTAGTTGTTTTTCCATCAACTTCTTTAAAAACACAACCAACTATAACTCCATCTATTCTAATGGTATAATTTACAATGTCTTCGGAATCCTCTTCCGAAGTACTGGTTCTTTTAAACATATCTTTAGTCAAAAGTATATAAGAGACTTTGTTGTTCAAAATTGTTTTTATGCCGTAAAGAGCCAACCCCTGAAGCTTCAATATATTTATTGATCTATTTTCATAAATTTCTTTGTAAACTTTATTTACATCAACTCCGTATTCCATAAGTTTTGCACTGGCAACATGGGAATCAGGCGTTGTATTTACTTGCTGAAAACGTCCTGTATCTGTAATAATCCCTGTATACAAACACTCAGCTTCGTGTTTTAAAAGTTTTATCTTCATATATTCAAAAATATTTAAAACCAATTCTGCCGTTGAAGATGATGAAGGAACGATATAGTTTACATTACCAAAATCTGTATAAGTCAAATGGTGATCTATATTTATTATTTTTTTTGTCTGAGAAGGTGTTATAATATCACCCATTCTTGAAAAATTAACTGACTCTAAAATTATTGCACAGTCAAATTTATCAGTTTTTTTTACAGTTTTTTTTATTTTATTTGACCCTTTCAAAAATTTGACAAATTTTGGTATTTCATCAACACTGTAAACACAGGCTTCTTTACCTATTCTATTTAAAACAGACATAAGAGCTAAAGCAGAACCTATGCTATCTCCATCAGGTTTTATATGCCCTGCTATGAAAAATATTTTCGATTGTTTGATTATTTTTGAAATTTTTGAAATTTTATTGATATCGCTTTTAAAAAGACTCATGGTACTTAATTAAACCTCCAAGACAAAAAAACAAAATTCAAGAATAATATTTTATAAATATTATTTCTCTTCTTCTATTTTCTTTAACAAACTAAACACTTTATCAGCATTCTCATTAGTGTCATCATGGACAAAAACAATCTCGGGCGTTCGTCTTAAATTTAAACGTACTGCAATCTGACACCTGATTTCTTTAGTATTTCTTTTTAAGACTATGCTAACTTTTTTCTTATCTTTGTCGGATCCAAAAACAGAGTAGTAAATTCTACAACTCAGTAAATCATCACTAAGTTTGACACCCATAATAGTAACCAGCTCAGAATTTAAATCTCTTATTTCTCTAACAATATTAAAAACTACCTGCTGGATAAGTTCCCCCACTCTGACGGACCTTTTATACGATAAAGGCATATCTTTTCCCTTACTTTATTCAAACTATTTGAATTTTGTTAATTATAGAGATAAAATATAATTAGTTTTTCAATTTTCTGGCAACTTTTTCTATAATAAAGCTTTCTATTACATCACCTGGTTTAACATCTGAAAAGTTCTCAAGACCCACACCACACTCATAACCATTCTCAACTTCTTTAACATCATCTTTAAATCTTTTTAGAGAAAAAATATTTCCTTCAAAAATAATTACATTGTCTCTCAAAAGTCTTACTTTAGCTCCTCTTTGAATCTTCCCATCTATTACCGAACAACCGGAAATAGTTCCAAAACTTGAAACTTTAAATACTTGCTTTACTACAGCTTTGCCAAGTATTTTTTCTTTCATGTCAGGATCAAGCAAGCCCTCCATAGCAGATTTGACATCAGCAATTAAATCGTAAATTATCCTATAAACATTTATACTTACTTTCTCTTTTTCAGCAAGCCTTTCAACAGCACTGTCAGGACGCAAGTTAAACCCTAATATTAAAGCATCTGATGCCACTGCTAAAGCAACGTCTGATTCAGTAATAACTCCAGCACCTCTATGTATTATCTTCAAACTAATCTCAGAAGTAGAAAGCCTCTCCAATGCATCACCTAAAGCTCCTAAAGAGCCTTGGACATCAGCTTTAAGTATTATTCTTAAATCTTTTTCCTTTCTTGCATTAATATCTGCAAGCGATAAATGATGCACAGATTTCAACGAAGCCTCTTTAACTTTTTCTCTTCTAGACTGAGCAATTTTCCTAGCTTTATATTCGTGATCAACTACCACAAACTTATCACCAGTCTGAGGAGGCTCATTTATACCTAAAACACTTACTGGAGTGCTTGGCCCCGCAGAGCCAAATCTTTTACCATGCTCGTCAGTCAAAGCTCTAATTTTTCCATACGTTGTTCCAACTACAATACTGTCACCAATTTTTAAAGTTCCAGTTTGAATTAACAAAGTAGCAATCGTTCCTTTTTTAGGGTCAAGACTTGCTTCTATAACTATACCTTCCGCATTTCTTTCAGGATTTGCTTTAAGATCCATCATTTCAGCTTTAAGTAAAATCATTTCTAATAGTGAGTTTATATTTGTTCTCTGCTTAACGGAAATATCAACCATTATAGTATCGCCGCCCCACTCTTCAGGAATAAGTCCATAATTACTTAACTCTTGCCTTATTTTCTGAGGATCAGCTGTAGGCATATCTATTTTGTTTACTGCAACAATTATTGGAACGTTTGCAACTTTAGCATGGTTTATTGATTCAACAGTCTGAGGCATGACTCCATCGGTAGCTGAAACAACAAGCACAACTATATCGGTAACCTGCGACCCCCTTGAACGCATAGCCGTAAAGGCTTCGTGTCCTGGAGTATCTAAAAACGTTATATAACCACCACATGGAACTTGTACTTTATACGCACCTATATGTTGAGTTATTCCACCATGTTCACCATCCACAATATTACTCATTCTTATAGAGTCTAAAAGCGACGTCTTGCCGTGGTCCACATGCCCCATGATTGTAACAATAGACGAACGAGGTTTTAATTTAGATGGATCCTCATGCTGATTAACAAACCCAAATTCGTCTTCCGAGTAAATGGATTCTATTTTAACATCATAACCAAATTCATTTGCTAAAAGAGTGGCAGTATCTGTATCCAACCTCTGATTTATTGTGGCAAGACTTCCCATTGACAAAAGTTTTTTTAAAACATCACCCGGCCTAAGTTTCATCTTATCAGCAAGTTCTCTTACAGCTATAAGTTCATTTATTAAAATTATATCTTTATATTCTGTCTTGGTTACTTCAAATTTAGCTTCTTTAGTTTTTATTGAAATAGAAACATTCTGTTCATCAAATTTTTGTTTATATTTATTTAAAGGTTCAACTTTTACATTGTTATCAACAGAATCATTTTTCTTATTCTGATTTTTTGTATCCTGTTCAACTGCCACTTTTTTAATCTTTACCAACTCTTCTTTTTTAGAAATATCTTTTATAATTTCATTTTTTCTTTTTTCAACAACTCTAACTGCTGGATTTTGTTCAACTTGTTTTTTTTTATGTAAAACTGCCTTTTTCACAATTTTCTTTTTAGCTGTTGAAGATTTTGTTATTTTTATTTTAGCAATTTTATTTTCAGTTTTTGATTTTGTCTTTTTTGCAGAAGTTTTAGCCTTAATTGTTTTTTTAGCTGCTGCAGCAGTTTTCTTTATAGTCTTTTTTGTAAAAGCATCTTTAGTTTTTGACGCCGCAGAAACTGTTTTCTTTTTTATAACTTTCTCTTTGCTATCTTTCCGTTTTATAGACATAACATGCTCCCATGTTCATTTGTTAATCAAACACTAATTTATTAATTAATTTGTTTAGTCAAATTTTTCTTTGCTGCTTCTATAATTTTTTCAGCCGTTTTTTCACCGATTCCAGACAAAGTTGTCAGATCTTCTACATTCAGCAAGGAAAGTTTTTCTATATTTGTAAATCCTGAATTTACAAGAGTTTCTATAGTTTTTTCACTAAGCCCTTCAAGCTCAGAAAGATTTTCGGCATGTTGTTCTATTTTAGCATCAATTTCTTTTTTTTTCTGTTTTTCAGATTTTACATCTATATGCCAACCGGTGAGTTTTGCCGCAAGTCTAACATTATGCCCATTTTTGCCTATAGCCAGAGAAAGCATATTATCACTTACTAATACTTCAGCCTTCTTTTCATTTTCAGAAACAATACTTACAGAAATAACTTTTGCCGGAGATAATGATCCGGCTATGTACTTAACAGGGTCCACAGAATAAGGAATTAAATCTATTCTCTCCCCTCTTAATTCATCTATAATTGGTTTTATTCTGGCACCTTTTATACCAACACAGGCTCCTACAGGGTCAACTTTATGATTATGCGATAAAACTGCTATTTTAGTTCTCATTCCCGGATCTCTTATGGCATTTACAATATCAACAACTTTTTCGTAAATTTCCGGTACTTCAAACTCAAACAATCTCTTTACAAAATCAACGCTTGCGCGAGACAAAACAATTCCCGGTCCCCTTGAGCTTTTATCAACTTTTATTATAACAGCTTTTATGTGTTGACCTATGTTAAATTTCTCCTTAAAAACTTGCTCGCTACTGTAAAGAATTGCTTCAGTCTTTCCTATATCAATTACAAGACTTCCTCCTGCTATACGATATACAACTCCACTTACTATTTGCCCTACTTTTCCCTTCATTTCTTCAAACAAAAACCATCTTTCAGATTCTCTAATCTTTTGAACAATAACCTGCTTTGCTGTCTGAGCAGCTATACGAGAAAAATCTTGAGTATCTAATGGAATTCTTACGTTTTCGCCTGCTTCTATTTCTTTGTTTATTTTTCTTGCATCTTTAAGAGATACTTCCGACAAAGGGTTAGCCACATCTTTTACTGCAACTTTTACAACACTTGCAGTCATTTCACCCGTATCTGGATTTACTTTAGCTTCAACACTCACGTTTTTGCCAACGTGTTTTTTATATGCTGAAATAAGAGCATTTTCTATAACAACTAAAATGTCTTCTCTCTTAATTTTCTTATCCTTTTCAATTTGTTCAAGAGCCATAAAAAGTTCGCCTTTTTCTGACATCCACATCCTCCTAGAATCCAGTTTCTACATTAACTTTTTTTATATCTAAAAATTTTATTTCAAAAATTCCATTACTAACATCAGCAATTTTTATTTTCCCATCTTTGCAATCCAAGAGATTTCCCAAAAAATTTTTCTGATTATTAATCGGTTCTACAGTTTGAAGTCTTATTTTTGAACCTATAAAACGTTTAAAACTTTCTTCTTTTTTTAAAACTCTATTAAGCCCAGGAGAAGATATTTCCAAAATATAAGAACTTTTTAATATGTTGCTCCCATCCAGAACCGCGCCAAAAAGTACACTCATTTTTTCACAATCACTCATTGCTACACCACCGTCTTTATCAATAAAAATTCTTACAGTCCAATCGGCGTTTTCTTTAGCATACTGAACATCTACTAACTCATAACCTTTTTTGATTGCAATAGGTTCAAGTAAGCTTTCTATTTCTTTAGCTTTAGTCATTTTTTAACAATCCGTTCTTACAAAAGTAAAAAGACGGCTATCGCAACCGCCTTTTTTAGATATCACAAAACTACGTTAAAACAACTTTACATCTTTTGCTCAACATAAATCCCGGGACCCATCGTTGAAGATATAGAAATACTTTTTATGTACCGACCTCTTGAATTTGAAGGTTTGGCTTTCAATACAGCTTCAACTAAGGCTTTTATATTGTCAATAAGTTTTTCCTTATCAAAAGAAGCCTTTCCTACAGGTACGTGAATTATACCAAAAGAATCGCTCTTGTATTCAACTCTTCCTTTTTTGAGTTCCTTTACAGTTACTCCTATATCAAAAGTTACTGTTCCCGACCTAGGATTTGGCATAAGACCCTTAGATACTAAAATTTTAGCAACTTTGCTTAAATCTTTCATAGCGTCAGGCGTAGCAACCAAGATATCAAAACCAAGACTACCATTTGATATACTTTCAATTAAATCATCATAACCTACAATATCAGCTCCTGCCTTTTCAGCTTCTTTCTGCTTCTCACCTTTTACTAAAACTGCAATTCTTCTAGTCTTTCCTATGCCATGAGGTAAAGAGACAGTACCTCTAACTATTTGATCACTTTGTTTAGGATCTATGCCCAACCTAATATGAACTTCAATAGTCTCGTCAAATTTTGCACGTACAGTTTCTTTTACGAGAGAAACAGCATCATTAAGAATATAAATCTTACTTTTGTCCACCAACTGGACCACTTCGTTTGATTTTTTCTTCATTTTCTCTCCTTGTGGTTAAATGTCGAAAATTTAACTCCCACAACTTTTGAAATATATTATTTTATTACATCAATTCCCATACTTCTTGCAGTTCCCTCAACCATACGCCTTGCCGCTTCAAGATCTCCATTAGTGTTCAAATCAGACAGTTTTTGTTTTGCTATCTCTTCAACTTGAACTGATGTTATTTTGCCTACTTTGTTTCTATTAGGCACACCAGAAGCTTTTGCAATTTTAGCTGCTCTTTTAATCAACACAGACACTGGAGACACTTTTGTTATAAATGCAAAAGATCTATCTTCAAAAACAGTCATAACAACAGGTATTGCTATGCCTTTTTCCATATTTTTTGTTCTTTCATTAAATTGTTTACAAAAATCCATAATATTTACACCCTGAGGACCAAGGGCAGTACCCACCGGAGGAGCCGGATTAGCTGATCCTGCAGGAATCTGTAATTTAATCATTGCTTTTACTTTTTTTGGCGCCATTTAGTATTTGCTCTCCTATCTTGGTTTGTTTAGCCTATTCTATAAATACTGTTTACCTAGAGTATTACACATTTTTTAGATTCTTTCAACCTGCAAGAAGTCAAGTTCAACAGGCGTAGGTCTACCAAATATTGTAACCATAACCCTCAATTTTCCTCTCTCTTGATTTACTTCTTCAACTATACCGATAAAATGCTTAAACGGTCCTCCAACAATACGCACATTTTCCTCTTTTTCAAAGGATACCGCTGGCCTAGGTTTAGAAGCACCTGGATTTACAATAGTACTAAAAACATTATCTATTTCATCTTGTACCATCGGTATAGGTTTAACCCCACCAAGAAAACCTGTTACACCAGCTGTATTCCTTATGAGCCAATAAGTCACATTATTTACGCTCATTTCAACAAAGACATATCCCGGATAAAACTTTTTTTTCTTTATTCTTTTTTTATTCTGTTTTATTTCAACAACTTCTTCAGTAGGAACAAGAACTTTGGAGATAACAGTTCGCATATTTAAATTATCCACAGCCATCTCCAAGCTTTTTTTAACTTTATCTTCATGACCTGAATATGTATGAACAACATACCATTGGTTTGCCATTTTCTACTCCGAGTTTATAATATAATACCTATTACTGTGCTTAAAAACATATCAACAATACTTACGAAAATAGACATGATAATAACAAAAACAACTACCACAATAGTAGTTACTGCAACTTCTTTTTTACCAAGCCATGTTGCCTTAGTAAGCTCACAATAAACGTCCTTAAAAAACTGTATAACTATTTTAATTAAATTCATTTGTTTGCTTTCACATATTTTCAAAAGCGGGGGCAGATGGATTTGAACCACCGAAGTCGGTTTTGGAGACCGACAGTTTACCATTAGCTTATGCCCCCAACTCAATAATATTTTAATTATTTTGTTTCTCTGTGTTTTGTACGCTTTCCGCAGTTCTTACAAAATTTTTTAAGATCAAGCTTACCTTCCTGTTTTTTTCCTCTCTCAAAATAGTAATTTCTGTTTTTGCACACACTACACGCCATAACTATAATAACTCTTTCTGCCATCTAAATTCTCCAATTTTTCCCGTTCCATTACCATTACCATAATTTTACCCTATTTAATTTTGATAGTGAATGTATATTTTATTCCTATAAGTAAAAATAGGCTCACTTAACCCCCATCAGAACCCAAAATAATTTATTTATTCGGATTCTCT
>JAISWG010000014.1 GCA_031271205.1 Endomicrobium sp. | reverse complement strand
TATAATAGAAAAAGCTCAGAATGAAGGTAAGTGTGTTTGTTATATGGTGATGAAGTTTTTTAAGAATAAAAGATTTTTAGCAAAAAAAGCGAGCGTCTTAAGATGTTTTGTAAAAATGTATGGAAAAATTTTTTGTTAAAGTATGAAATATAAATTTAAATAGTGAGAATATTGTGTTATGTTTGACTTTTGGGATTTATCTGTATATGTACCTTCTCAAAGTTTTTAATTTGTTTTTCCTAATATGGATAGCGTTTGTTTCTCTTGTTTTCATAATTAACGAGAACAAAATGTTATTAGCTCTTTTCTGCATGGTTTTCGTCAGATTTACGTTTAACACAATTGGATTTTATTGGTTTTATGGTGATGGCGATGCCACATTTAATACAGATTCTTCTTACATCGGATGATAATAACTGCGTGTTTTTTTTGGTTTATCTTGTACTTTATTGGGAAATTTGAAGTTTTGCAGTACAAAAATATATTTTTTTCAAAAAGAAGAATAAGCTACTAAATTCTTTGTAGTTATTTTTTTGGTTCTTATATTTGGATTTTGCTTAAATATACAAGAACGTATATTTTTACTGGGGCCGTGGATGTTGTTGATACATATTTTGCTCTCAATTTGAATTTATTGAAAATTATACAAATAGCGGAGTTTTCTGAGTATATGGTATTTCTTTCTTAATATTGTTTTGCAACATATACTTTTATTTTTGTACTACAGTGGAAAATAATGAAAAAAATATTTAATGTTGTTTTTAGGTTTTAAAAACACAAATAGTTATAGTCTCTGTACGTAATGAAAATCACTTTAGTATCTTTTTGGTGAATTTATTCCACTTAAAAGCTTTTACTATGATATTTTTGGCATTTTAAATAAAATTGGGGACATTGGGCAAAATGGGGTAGTGGTGTAAATGTTTTTTAACAGTGTTGAGTTGTTTTTTTTGTTGATACTATACTGTACACTATATGTTCTGAAATTTTTTTAAATATAGCAAGAATATTTGTTCTAAACAGAGTGAAAACTCTTACAAACCATACAAACGATGCATGGTTTTTTTTGATATAGCGGTACCATTTATGATAAATGTTTTTGGAGTTGTTGAAAGTAGAAAATTTGTTTTTAGTTTCGGCAAATACAGGTATTTCTGGTATTATTGAATCTTCAGGAATATTTATTGATAAAACTAATGTGTTAAAAAAACACTGCTTAATGGGATTTTTTTAAGAACAATTTTAAAACTTTCTATATTAACTTATGCGGTGTTTTTGTAAGTACGTAGCGTTGTTTTATTGATATTAGTAGTATTTTACGTTTAAAAATTCTATTAATAAATTAAAGTTTTATTTGATAGTAGAAATTTATAAATAAAAAGGTTCTAAGATGCTTTACCAACAAAAAAAAAGAATAGAAGTTTTGAGGAGGTTTCTTTGATTTAGACTCAAAACTGAACAGAATTAGAGATCTTGAAAAAGAAATATCATGTTCAAAATTTTGGAACGATCATAACAATGCAAAAAGAGTAATGTCTGAGCTTGACGATTTAAAAAATTCGTGTGGTTTATGGCAAGATATGTATTTGCAGATTAAAGATTTAATTGACTTAAAAGATCTTGCTGAATCTGAAAATGACGTTGTTGCATTAAAAGAAGTAGAAGATGAAAGCAGGAAATTAGAGAAAGTTCTACTTTCTTTTGAAACAAAGATAAAGCTGAGTGGTGAGTATGATAGGAACAATGCTATAATGTCTATACATGCAGGAGCAGGTGGCACTGAGTCTTGCGATTGGGCACAAATGCTTGTAAGAATGTATTCAAAGTGGGCTGAAGATAAAGGTTTTGAAATTGAAGTAGTAGATAGTTTAGATGGTGATGAAGCGGGAATCAAAAGTATTACCATGATAATAAATGGTGAATATGCTTATGGTTTTTTACAATCTGAAATAGGAGTTCACAGACTCGTAAGAATTTCTCCGTTTGATTCAAACAAGAGAAGACATACTTCTTTTAGTTCTGTTGATGTTGTACCTGAAATTGATGATAATATAGATATAAAAATTGAAGATAAAGATATAAGAATAGACACATATAGAGCCTCAGGAGCAGGTGGACAGCATATAAACAAAACGGATTCTGCCGTAAGAATAATTCACCTGTCTACCGGAGTAATAGTTCAATCACAAAATGATCGCTCCCAAATAAAAAATAAGACAACAGCTATGAAACTCTTAAAAAGTAGGCTTTATGAACTTGAACAAGAAAAACAGAGAGCTTCTTATGAGAAACATTATAATGAAAAGGGTTTTATAGAGTGGGGTAGTCAGATACGCTCATATGTCTTTATGCCTTATCAGCTTGTCAAAGACCACAGAACAGGTTATGAAGCTTCGCAGGTCAATGCTGTAATGAACGGTGAAATAAATGTCTTTATTGGTGCGTATCTGTCTTGGAAATTAAAAAATAAAAATAAATAATACTGTTTATTTTTCAATAGATTTTTGTGTTTAAGATTTTGACATAATTTGATGTATTTGGTAGAATTCAGGTAGTTTAGAAGATTTTGTGCTTAAAAGAGATGATAGATGCAAATTGTGAAAGAGGGCTATCCATTTATTTTAATTCCTTTTATTCTAGGAATAGTGTTGGTCGTTTCTGATTTAGGTAAATTTTTGTTTCTAGCGGGTGTTTTTTGTATTTTGGACTCTTTATTTTTTCTCTATTTTTTTAGAGATCCAAAGATAAAGATAAATCAAGGAGAAGATCTTATTCTTTCTCCATGTAATGGCACTGTTTTGGAAGTAAGCGAAAACGAAACGGAAAAAGTTGTCAGGGTATTTTTATCTGTATTAGATGTTCATCTTCAACGATCTCCTATTGCTGGTAAAGTTTTAAGCGTTGAGTATAAACCAGGTAAGTTTCTGAAAGCCATGGAGCCTGGAGCTCATATAGTAAACGAACAAAATGTAATAATAATAGAAAATGAAAATGGGAAATATTTGGTTAAACAGATAGCTGGTATTCTTGCAAGACGCTGTGTTTCTTGGGTAAAGCCTGGAGATATTTTAAAATTGGGCGATAAGATTGGTGTAATAAAGTTTGGTTCTCAGGTTGATCTACATATGCCAAAAAATGTTGAAGTTAAAGTAAAAAAAGATAATAAAGTTGTGTCTGGTATAACTATTTTTGCAAGTATAAATAAAGAAAGTTAACAACAGAGCGAAAAAATGAAGAAGGGCATTTATATACTGCCGAGTCTTTTAACATGTGGGAATATGAGTTGTGGTTATTTGTCGATATTGTCGTCTATAGATGGCGGTTTTACAAGGTCGGCGTGGTTTCTTGTGCTAGCAGTAGCATTTGATATGATCGATGGAAGAGTAGCAAGACTTACAAAAACAACAAGCGGATTTGGTGTTCAGTTAGATTCTTTAAGTGATTTAGTTTCATTCGGGCTTGCCCCGTCTGTTATGATGTATCAACTTGTTTTAAGCTCAATGGGAAAAGTCGGTATAGGTATAGCTATATTGTTTGTTTTATGTAGTGCGTTAAGACTTGCAAAATTTAACGTTTATATTCAAGATGGTGATGAGGTGCATAGTTCTTTTATGGGACTTCCAACACCTGCATCTGCGGGGCTGTTGTTGTCTTTTGTTTTAAGCTACGAGCTTTTTGCAGATCATGGCCAGTCTTTGTCTTTTAAAACAATTCCTATTTTAATGAAGAGTATGCCTCTTTTTTTTAAAACAATGCCTGTTGTAATGGTGATTTTATCTTTGTTAATGGTTTCAAGCATACCTTATTATTCTTTCAAAAAGATAAATTTGTCTAAACCTAAAACTTTTAGGCTTTTAGTTTTAGTTGTGTTGCTTTTATTTTTAATGATTACATTTCCACAAAATATAATTTTTATACTGTTTAGCTTATACGTTTTTTCAGGATTGATTGGCATTGGAGTAAAATATTACAATGCTCACAAAAAAAGGATTTAGGAGCGAGGAAATGTCAATTGAACAGCTTTTAATTTTGGTTAAACCGGATGGAGTAAAAAAATCTTTAACAGGAAATATTTTAACTAAGCTTTCAGAAACCAGAATGCTTATAATAGGCGCAAAAACTGTTAAGGTGAATAAGGAGTTGGCCGAGAGGCATTATTGTCAGCTTAAAGACAAGTCTTTTTTTGGAGAATTGGTTGACTATATACAGGGCAAAATTTACGGTGAGTCTTGGAATAGAGTTTTGGCTTTTGTGTATCAAGGTAATAATGCTATTGCAAGAATGAGAAAAATCGTTGGAACAACAAATCCTGAAGAAGCCGATCCTATGTCAATACGAGGAGCTTATGGAAGAATAACCACAAAAGGTGTATATGAAAATGTTGTTCACTGTTCTTCAGATTCTTTTGAAGCTGAAAGAGAAATTAAATTGTGGTTTAAGCCTGATGAAATAGTTAAACATATATATCCAACTAAGGAAATTGTTTTAGAGAAAGAAGTAAAAGAAGTTTGGGCTTAGTTTTTATCCGGTAGTAATTTAATATGAAATATTGTTAAGTAGATAAATTTTTATTGCTGCATTTCTTGTCGGTATTGTTGTTTGCGTAAAAGTAATATTTAAGTTTCAATAAGGAGTGGTAAAATGCTGACGCCAATGGATGTATTCGTAAAAGAAATGCAGAATCTTTTTTGTCCTGATGGAGTTTATGTTATGGACGGTTCTCAAAGAGAAGCTGAAAAGTTGATAGCGATTGCTCAAAAATCTGAAATTGATGGGAAAGTCATCCTAAAAAAATTAAATGGGCAGGAGTATCCTAATTCTTACTATCACCGTTCAAACCCTAATGATGTAGCTCGTACAGAACACCTAACATTTGTTTGTACTCCGGTAAAAAACCAAGCAGGGCCTAACAATAATTGGTTAGATCCTAAAGATGCTAAAGAAAAGATGAATAATCTTTTTAAAGGTGCGATGAAAGGAAGGATAATGTATGTCATTCCTTTTGTCATGGGTGCTTTGAAATCAAAATATGCTAAAAACTGTATTCAAATAACAGATTCTATATATGTAGCTTTGAGTATGAGAATTATGTCTAGAGTAGGTAAACACGCAGTAGAAAGAATAGGAAATTCTTCTGATTTTTTTAGGGGCATTCATTCTGTGGGTGATGTTAATCCAGATAGAAGGTTTATAATGCATTTTCCTCAAGATAATCTTGTTATGAGTTTCGGCTCAGGATATGGTGGAAACGCTCTTCTTGGTAAAAAATGCTATTCATTAAGAATAGGTTCATATTTGGGCTATCAAGAAGGTTGGCTTGCTGAACATATGATTATCATAGGCGTAGAAGCGCCTGATCACAAGATAACATATTTTCTTGGTGCGTTTCCGTCTGCTTGTGGAAAGACTAATCTTGCAATGTTAGATCCTGTGTTTAAAGGATATAAAGTTTGGACTTTGGGTGATGATATAGCATGGATTAATGTAGATGAAGACGGTCAGTTTTATGCTATTAATCCTGAAGCGGGATTTTTTGGCGTTGCCCCTGGAACAGGTTTTACGACAAGTCCAGTCATGATGAAAACTCTTAAAAATGATAAGTTTTTTCTAACGCTTTTTACAAATACAGCTGTAGATAATTCCAACAATACGCCTTGGTGGGAAGGAGTTAGCAATGAAGTTCCTTTGGATTTGACAGATTGGCAGGGTCAAAAGTATAACGAGAGTTTAGGTAAACCAGCTGCCCACCCAAATTCAAGATTTACTGTTTCAATTTATAATTGTCCAACACTTTCGCCAGAGTATGATAATCCTAAAGGCGTGCCGATTTCTGGAATTATTTTTGGAGGGCGCAGAAAAAGTACGATTCCGTTGGTATATGAAGCAAAAGATTGGAGTAGTGGAGTATTTACTGCGTCAATAATAGGTTCTGAAACTACTGCCGCTGCAAGCGGTCAAGTTGGGACAGTCAGAAGGGATCCTATGGCTATGCTTCCCTTTTGCGGGTACAATATGGGTGATTATTTTCAACATTGGTTAAATATTGGCAAGAAAGCAAAAAAGCTTCCTAAAATATTCATGGTCAATTGGTTTAGAAAAGATAATGATGAGTTTATGTGGCCTGGATATAGAGAAAATTTTAGAGTTATAAAGTGGATGATAGATAGAATTGAAGGGAAAACCGGTGTAATAGAGTCTGAAATAGGGTTATTACCTCAAGAATCTGCAATAGATTTAAACGGTTTGAATATAAAAAAAGAAATTATGGATAAACTTCTTAGTATAGATAAAGAAGAGTGGAAAAAGGAGGTTGTAATGATAGAGGAATTTTATAATAAATTTGGCGATAAAATTCCTAAAGATTTAAGAAACTATCTAAAAGAACTTAAAGAAAAACTAGAGGTGTAAAAACTTAAAACAAAGTTATTATTAAAATAAAGGTTATGTTGTAAGGTTGTTATTTTGTTGAGACATTTTATTTATACTCATAAAACCTGTTTTTTTTACTTTTTTGTTGACATACCTAATGCCCCATATATATGAGTAAAGATTTTATTGAAAAAACTTTGAATAAAAAATTGATATACAAAGGAAAGTTTACAGGGTTTTTGTGATAAAGTGCAGCTTCTAAACGGTAGCTCTGCCATAAGGGAATATATGAATCACCATGAAGCAGCAGTAGTTTTTTCATTTGTTGATAAAGAAAACATAGTTTTAGCTAAACAATGTAGTTATGCTATAGGTAAAGTAACTTATGAGATTCCAGCAGATAAAATTGATGTTGGAGAAACTCCTGTTAAATGCATAACAAGAGAGTTGAAAAGAAGAAACAGGATATATAGCCAAAAGTTTGAGCTTTTATTGTCTTTCTACTCTACTGTGGCACTTCCAAATGAACTATTGCATATTTTTTTTGCTTTTTGAGATCTTAAGGAAGGACAAGATTTAATTTTAATGAAGATGAGCTTATTGACAAAGAAATAGTGAATTTTAAAATTGCTTTAGAATATGATAAAAGATGGACAAATAAATGGTTCAAAAACTATTATATCATTGCTGTATTTTTCTGGTTTACCAAAATAAGTTGTGTTTTTGCTGTATAAGAAAGTTATAAGTAAAATTGTATAATCTTACATCGAATGTATTTCACACTCCACATACAGGTGCATTGTGTTATAAAGATGTTAAAAGAGGTTTTATTATGAAGAGAAATAGCTATTGTGGATATGTTAGAGAAGATAATATTGGTAAAGATATTGTTGTTTGCGGCTGGGTGCATTCCCGCAGAGATCATGGTGGTGTGATTTTTATTGATTTAAGAGATAGAGAAGGCTTGTTACAAATTGTTTTCCAACCTGAAAATAAGGAAGTATTTAAAATAGCCGAAGGATTAAGAAGTGAATATGTAGTATCAGTTAAAGGGCTAGTAAGAAAAAGACCTGAAGGAACGTTAAATTGTAATATGCGTACAGGTTCCATTGAACTTGTAGTGTCTGAAGTTGAAATTTTAAATACGTGTTCTGAGCTTCCTTTTGAAATATCGGATTATAGGGAAATTTCAGAGGAGTTGAGGTTAAAATATAGATATTTAGATTTACGTCGTCCTAATTTTCAAAAAAATTTTATAATACGCCATAAAGTTGCAAATGAAATAAGGAATTTTTTAAATGATGAAAGTTTTTTAGAAGTAGAAACTCCTTTCTTAACTAAATCTACCCCTGAAGGTGCAAGGGATTTTCTTGTGCCTTCGAGGCTGCATCATGGCAGTTTTTTTGCGTTACCTCAATCTCCACAGCTTTTTAAGCAGATTTTGATGGTTTCAGGTTTTGATAAATATTACCAGATAACAAGATGTTTTAGAGATGAAGATTTACGTGCTGATAGACAACTTGAATTTACCCAAATAGACATTGAAATGTCTTTTGTTGAAGAAGACGATGTGATGGGTGTCATTGAAAGGATGCTTTCAAGAGTGTTCAAAAATGTATTGAATATTGAAATAAAAATGCCTTTTAAAAGAATCTCTCACGCTGAGGCTATGCTTTGTTATGGTTCCGATAAGCCAGATACAAGATTTGAAATGAAAATAAAAGACTTTTCAACTGAACTCAAAGAGTGTGGTTTTAGCGTATTTTCATCTGTTATATCTAATGGCGGTGTGATAAGAGGGTTGTGTATTCCTAAAGGTGCGTTTTTTTCTCGATCAGAGATTGATAGGTTTGCAAATTTTGTTGGTGAATATGGAGCTAAAGGTTTAGCATGGATGAAAATTACGGAATTCGGTGCTGAGTCAAATATAGTTAAATATTTTAAAAACGAAGAAATAAAAATAATTATATCTAAACTTGAAGCAAAGTCTGGTGATTTAATTGTTTTTCTTGCAGATGAAGAGAAAATTGTTGTTCAGGGTCTTGGAGCATTAAGACTTAAAATGGGCAAAGAACTTGGTCTTATAGAAAAATCTAAGTTTAATTTTTTATGGGTTGTGGATTTTCCTCTTATGGAGTGGGATAAAGAAGAACAGCGATGGCAGGCATTGCACCACCCATTTACTTCACCTCAGCAACAAGATCTGGCTTCATTGAATAATGAAAATGCTGGAATTGCAAAAGCTAAAGCTTACGATGTTGTTTTGAACGGTATTGAACTTGGTGGAGGCTCTATAAGAATACATAGGAGCGATGTTCAAAAGAGGATTTTTAATATTCTAAATATTTCAGACGAATCTGCAAAAGAAAAATTTGGTTTTTTACTTGATGCACTGACTTACGGTGCTCCTCCTCATGGTGGTTTAGCTTTGGGTTTTGATAGAATGTGTGCGTTAATGATAGGGAAAGACTCCATAAGAGAAGTTATAGCATTTCCAAAAACGCAAAAAGCATTGGATCCACTTTCTAACGCTCCGGTTCCGGTAAGTGAAAAACAACTTAAAGAATTGGGTGTACAAATTGTTGTTAAGCAAACAGAGCTTTAGACTTGCTTGTCTAATTTGATGTATAGAGGAATAGATGAATAATTTGTTTAATAAAATAAGGTCTTGGACAAGATATTTTCTCTTAAAACTTGTCAAAGACCTTACGCCTTCTGAATCAAAAAAAGGTCCCGTTATAAGGGAATCAAAAAACTTATTTCAAAAGGAAATAAAAATTCCAGCTTTTATTTCCTTTATGTTTACGATAATAGCGGTTTATGGTATGCTCGTAATAGGTGTTGGTGTAGAGTCAAAAATAATGTTTGCAGCCTTAATATTTGTAGTTGCAACTGTTATTTTTTTTGTGTCTCAAATTCAAAACAAAGAAAGAGATATTTTGGAGGATAATGATACAGTTGTTTTAATGTGTTTGCTTTTTATAACTGCTATTTTAACTTTTCAGATTTCAAAAGAATATTTATCGCCTTTTGTTTCTCCAGTTTCTGCGTTTTCAATTATGGCGGCAATGTTGCTGTCGTTAAGATTAGGTGGAGTGTATGCCGTGTGTTTAAGTTTGTACATGGCATTTTTAAATGACATGCGCTTTGACATTTTTCTTACAATGCTTGGCAGTGCGATATTTGTTGTTGCAAATGTGCACACAATTCGCAGAAGATCTGATTTTATAAATATCGGTGCTAAAACTGTTGTTGCTAATTCTGTTTTGCTTACAATGTTTTATTTTATAGGCATCTATAGCAGCTTTCAATTGAAATACAATCTTTTTTATGGAGTTTTAAATGGAATCTTTTCGGTGATAATTTTGTTAGTTTTAATGCCTTTGTTTGAAAAAGTTTTTTCAAGAACTACAAACATAAAATTGATCGAGCTTTCGGATTTCAATAATTTTTTACTTAAACGTCTTATGCTTGAAGCTCCTGGCACTTATCATCACTCAATTATGACCGCAGATATCGCAGAGCATGCGGCAAATGCTGTTGGAGAAAATTCTCTTTTGGCACGAGTAGGATCTTATTACCATGACATAGGCAAGCTTAAAAATCCTATGTATTTTATAGAAAATCAAACATCGGTCTATAATCCCCACGATAGTTTAAACCCTGAAATGTCACGGCTTATTTTAATTTCACATGTTAAAGAAGGCGTTGTTTTTGCAAAGGAGTATAATGTTGATAATGAAATCATTAATATTATAAAACAACATCATGGCACAACTGCTATGCATGCTTTTTATCATAGAGCTTTGGAATCTGGATTGTGTATAGATATGGAACATTTCAGATATCCAGGACCAAAACCGAGCACAAAAATTGCTGCAGTAATAATGTTAGCAGATTCTTGTGAGGCTGCGTGTCGCAGTATAGAAGAACATACTACAGTAAGGATAAAAGATATGGTTGAAAAAATAATCAATAATAAGTTTGTAGATGGTCAGTTTTCAGTGTGTCCAATAACATTAAAAGATTTAGAATTAATGAGAGATAGTATTGTTTCAACTATTATGGGTATATATCATGCAAGAATTGAATACAAGTAAAAATTTTATAAACTTTGTTAATTTTCCTAAAAAACATGTTAGTATTTTAAAAAGAGCCGCAAATCTTGCTTTAAAGTCTGAAAAAAAGAGAAAGTATCAAGTAAATTTTGTAATGTTAAGTGATGAAGAAATGAAAAAACTGAATATAAAATACAGAAAAGTAAGATGTATAACAGATGTTATATCTTTTTTAATCATTCCTGAAATTTTTGTGGGAGATATTTATATATCAAAAAATCGTACTCAAAAACAAGCTAAAAGATATGGTAACTCTTGGGTGCAAGAATTAGCGTATATTATTATACATGGGATACTTCATCTTTGTGGTTATACTGATTATGATGTTAAAAATAAATCCAAAATGTTTGCCAAGCAAGATAAAATATTTCAATGTTTATTTTTTTTGCAAGCTTAGGATTCTGGTGATTGTTAGTGAGAAAGATGGATAATGGTTTCACTTAAAAATATAGATTCTATAATTTGTCTTTAGAAAATGAAAAATTTTGGATATGTTTGCTGAAACATCAAGAAATAAATACTAATGACAGAAAATAAAGGATATTTTATGTGTGTGCAGCCACTTGTTAAAGAGTCATTATTACATAAGTGAAGATCAAAAAAAATAAACAAATTGTTGAAAAATTTTTAAAATGACAAACTCATATGGTTTTTGTGAAGGATAAAAACGAAAACGTAACAGATATAGTTGTACTTGATTGAAGACACATTAGAGAAGTTGTTGGGAGATATTTTTGTGGTGAGCAATGATTTTAGAAAAAAACAATATGTCTCACACAAACTTAAAGGCAATAAGTATGTTTATAAGTGTATGAGTTAATAACAAATATTAATTGATGAATTCATCTTTTGGTACTCCAAAAGGAAGCTCTCAATTGTTAATAAGTGTAATTTAGAAATGTTTTGGAAATATCTAAATATGGTGAAAAAATAGTTGCAATGGTTATTTAATAAAAATTTCAGTACTGATTTCAAAAAAGTTAAAAGGTAAAGAGAATATTTTAAAAAAATGTACTATACGATAAACGGTCTTGTTCTTAACTCTAAAATGCACGGTGAGTATGACAAGCTTATCACAGTTTACTCTTATCAATGGGGCAAAATTCAAGCTGTCGTTCCAAGTGCTAAAAAGATAGCGGCAAAACTTTCGTTTGCTACGGAAATACTTACAGAAAGCGAGTTTTATATTTTTAACAGTCACCAATCAATAAGACCGAAAATTACTGGTGCGAGCATTATTAACAATAACACAATAATAAAAAACAATTTTGTGCGAAACTTGTGTGCTTTATATGCAGTAGAAGTGAGCGATAAATTTGT
>JAISWG010000023.1 GCA_031271205.1 Endomicrobium sp. | reverse complement strand
AAAAATTTTTTGCTGTCATATCTAAATAGTTTTTTGATTTATAATTGGATATTCTTTTTCATAATTTGATCAAATTCTTAAGATGATTTTAAAGATAGAAAATTCTTTTTAATTTTTCTTATGCTTAAATTAAAGACTTTTATTTAACACGTGTTATTTATTAATGCTATAATAGTTGCAACAAATAATGTAGTAGTTTTGCAAAAACAGGCATTATATAGCAATTTTAGTAGTATGTTAGGTAAAAACAATTTAAAGAGAGAGTTTGAGATGTATCAGGTAGTGACATCACAGTCAATCCTAGGCAACAAATGGAAATTGCTCTTATTCTGTGTGTGATTTATTTAATTGAAAAAAATAAATAAGTACATGGTTGTCATCATTTATTTGTAATTATCAATTTAACGGAGACAAGAAATGACTTTAAAAGAAAAAGTGGAGAAAGCCTTGGAATCTGTAAGACCATATCTTCAGGCTGATGGCGGAAATGTTGAATTAATAGATATTAGTAAAGATGGTATTGTAAAAGTAAAACTTACGGGAGCATGCGGAAGGTGTCCAATGTCTGCTATGACTTTACAACACAGTATAACAAATGAGATAAAAAAAGTAGTTCCTGAAGTAAAAGAAGTTCAAGCTGTATAATAATTTTCTTGTGATATTTATGTGGCAATTTAATAGATTAATTGTTATTGTGTTTGCATTATTGAATTAACTACACAGATGAATATATGCACTGTTAAAATATTAAAAATTTTTATGAGATTTTCCATTATTTTTTACAAGAACATAAATAGGAAATGAAAATGAAAGTAAGAGTTCCTGCTACAACTGCAAATTTAGGTCCTGGTTTTGACGTTTTTGGAGCAGCGTTATCTTTGTATAATGAATTTGAAGTAGAGTATGTTCCTAAAGTAAAAAAAACACATTTTACATTAAAAGGATTCGGAAAAAAGTCTTTACCTAAAGGTGAAAAGAATCTTTTTTGGCAGTCAATGCAAAAAATTTTTAATGTTTTAGGTGAAGATAAATACAATTTAAAAAATTTAAATATTATTATTAACACAGGCATTCCATTGAGTGGAGGTATGGGTTCTTCGGCTTCTGCAATAGTCGGAGGTGTTGTTCTCGCTAATGCTTTGTGTAAAAATAAGCTTGACAAAACGCAGATCACGAATTTAGCTGTAAAAATAGAAGGTCACCCTGATAATATTATTCCTGCGATTTATGGAGGAATATGTATCTGCAGTAAAAATGGAAATCACGTAACTGTAGCCCAACTTCCGGTTCCAAAATTAAAAATTGTTTTGTGTGTACCCGATTTTGAGCTTAGAACCAAACTGTCAAGACAAATTTTACCTAAATACGTGGATTTTAAAGACTTTGTATTTAATACGTCAAGAGTTGCCTTTCTTACTGCGGCTTTTTGTAGTTCAGATTTTTCATTGCTTAAGATAGGAATGCAGGATAAAGTGCACCAGCCATACAGGGGTAAGATGATACCATTAATGGACGAAGTTTTAGAAGCTGCATTGCTTTCAGGAGCACATGGAGCTTGTCTTTCTGGGTCAGGTCCAACCTTAGCGGCTTTTTGTAGTGCTAAAGATGCCGTAAATGTGCAAAGAAATATGATAAAAAAATGGAAAAGAAACAGTGTTCGTGCAAATGCTTATATATTAAATTTTGATGCAAAAGGTGCTGTGATAATATAACTCTTGTTTATTTTAAATGGTATTTTAGGAGGAATTGAAGATGCCTCTTGTTATAATGAAATTCGGCGGTTCGTCACTTTCTGATGCTAGTAAAATGAAGTTAGTTGCAAGTAGAATAATTGCCAAGAAAAACATCGGTAATAAAAATAAAGTTGTGGTTGTAGTTTCAGCCCCTGGCGATGTGACTGATGAATTACTTGAAATGGCGAATAAAATTACTTCTAATCCACCTGGAAGAGAAATAGATGTTCTTCTTGCAACAGGGGAAATGATTTCCATTTCACTTCTTGCTATGACAATTAACTCTATAGGCGAAAAAGCAGTTTCTCTTACTGGACCTCAAGCTGGAATTTTAGCAGATATAAATTATACAAGAGCTAGGGTTAAAAAAATTAATCCTAAAAAAATAAATTCACTTTTATCAAAAAATAACATTGTAATAGTTGCGGGGTTTCAGGCTTTAAATTCTAAAGGAGATATAACCACTTTAGGCAGAGGTGGTTCTGATTTAACGGCAGTTGTTTTAGCGGCTAAACTTAAGGCTGACTTATGCGAAATATATTCGGATGTTGAGGGTGTATATACTACAGATCCAAGGTTAGTAAAAGATGCAAAGAAGCTTGAGTATATCTCGTACGATGAAATGCTTGAAATGGCAGGCTCAGGAGCGCAAGTTTTACAGTCAAGAAGTGTTGAAGTGGCAAAGAAGTTTTGCGTAGAAATACATGCAAGGAGCACTTTTAGCAAGAATCATGGAACAATAATAACAAATGAAAAAAAAATCAGGAGAAAAAAAATGGAAGAGCCGCTTATTTCAGGTATAACTTTTGATAAAAACCAGATAAAATTTACAATAGTAGATTTGCCTGACATTCCAGGTGTTGCTGCAAAAATTTTTGGTAGTCTTGCCAAAATCGGCATCAATGTAGATATGATTATTCAATCAGCAGCGGTAAACAAAAAAAACGATATATCTTTTACCGTAAGTGGCAGAAAAGAAGTAAAAAAGATGCAAAGAGAACTTGACAAGATAGCTTTGGAATTTAAAGCTTCTCAAGTTGTTTGTGACGAGCATGTGGCTAAAATTTCCATAGTTGGAATAGGAATGAAGAGCAATGCTGGCGTAGCAGGAAAAATGTTTGAAATTATCTATAAAAATGGAATCAATATTGAAATGATTTCAACTAGTGAAATAAAAATTTCATGTATTGTAAATGAAATGAATATGGTTAAAGCTGTTAAAGAATTACATAAAGGATTTGGTCTTTCTAAAAGGGAGGCTGTATGAAAAAGTCTGTAGGTTTTACGCTTGTGGAATTTATAATAGTTTTGGTTATGATAGGAATTTTGGGCATAATAGCAATTTCTATTTACAAAAAACGGACAGTTAAAAACCAAGCACTAAAGGTTGATACTTACGAAGACATCCAATCTCAAGAGACGCCTTTAGAAGAGGTATTTTTAGGGGATTGTTTAAAGAGTTCGGATAAAGCTTTTTTGGTAAACAAATAACAAGGATTAAAATAAGATAATTTTACACACGCATATATGTAGCACAACTTTAGGATATGTTTTTTAAAAAGTTAGTGGGGGGGGGAGTATCTCTCTTTACCGTTTGAAGATAAAATTAAAATAGCGCGAAATATTTAGGTTTTTTTAGCGTTTTCTATTTGAAGATAAAATTAAAATAGCGCGAAATATTTAGGTTTTTTTAGCGTTTTCTATGTTGAAAAGCAATTGTTCTAGAGCAAATCTAAATAAAAATTGAGTTTTGAATAGCTTTTTGTTAAACGTGTTGCAAAGATATGAGCATGGAAAAGAAGAAATTTTGAAATAAGTGAATGTTGCGTAATTGCTATAGAGTTGTACATTTTTTATATATTTGTGAAATTAACTGTGGAGATTTCTCTATGGTAGTTTTTAATATGGGGTTATAGTAAATGGAGCTGTTATATCATATATTTTTCTGCTATAAAATTTAGAATACATGCATGAGATTCATAATGATTTTGATTGTGCTTTATAGTTTCCTGTTGTTTTGCAACTTAAAAGGTTATAGATGTTGTCCAGTTTGTTTCAAAGGCACAACGCTTATTATATAAATGGAGAACTAGAGAAAAGATATAGAAATGTATGAACTGCGGTGGGTTATATACTTTTCTATATATCACATTATCTCTCTTAATTCAAATCAAAGAAGGGCCATGAGTACACACATTTTAATAAAAATTTCAAAACTTTTCGAAATTTCCAGATATGTTAATAAAAATTTAAATTTTACGCCAAACAACTTTGAACATTATATAGGTAAAAATATATTTACTGCATTAAAAAGAAGCATGATTCATGTTTCCAAACTACTAAAAGAAATCTGGAGACTTTTTAATGATAAATATATAAAGGCTATTCTCTTATTTTGAAATCGACTTAGATATAAAGAAGAATTATGATTTAATTTTTAATGAAGACCCAATTTTAAGTTTTTCTGTCATATATCATAATATAACAGGTATTATGGACATTTTTTTTCTCAATTACAAAAAAAGAAGAAAGCTGGGTCCATGTTGTGATTTTATATTTTTTGTGTGATGACAACAATCACCTTGTATAAACTTCTTGGCTACTTGAGTTTATCAACACAACGAAAAGTTTAAAAGAAAAAGCTTTATTCTAATAAGATATTAAAAAATTACACCATAAAACTTACTAATTATTAAATTTTGGCAATAAAATTAAAAAATAGTCAAAAGTTTTTGATAACTTGCCATGGGCCAAAATTCATCTGCTACCAAATCTTCAGCAAAATCAATTTGTTCTCTTAATTTAGCCAAAATTTTCATCCCATGAGACGCAAACTTTTCTGCTGTTTCATGGGTGTCTTTGTATCTTAGCGCAAGAAAAATTTCCATTTCCTCAACAAGTTTTTTGACTTCGTCATAAATATTAACTAAAACTTTAAGTTCTTTTTTAAAAGAATCAGATTTTATATCTAGTTTATTTAAGCTTTTGCTTGCCTTTGCCAAGACATTTATTTGTTTTAATATTGCAGGAAGCATTAAAGTATTTACTACTTTTAATGAATATTTATACTCAATTTCTTTTGTTTTTATATAGTTTTCAAGTTTTATTTCTACTTTAGATTTTAGTTCTCTTTCAGTAAGTATACCGTACTTTGCAAAAGTTTTTATCGCTTCACTATCAAGCAAAAATTTTAAGGCTGCAGGGGTATTCTTGGCGTTAGACAATCCTCTCTTTTGTGCTTCTTTGTGCCAATCTTGCGAATATCCATTCTTCTCAAATCTTATATCTTTTGTTTCAACAAGTATTTCTTTTATAACCTCTAAAGCTTTCTTTTTTACGTCATCGTCATTTTTTTTTGTTTTAATTCTCTCATAAATTTCATCAAACCCATATGCCGCTATAAAATTCAACACTGTTCCCGCTTCAGCAGGGTTTGATGAAGAACCCAAAGCTCTAAACTCAAATTTATTTCCTGTAAATGCTACAGGAGAAGTTCTATTTCTATCGGAATAATCTCTGTTTACTCTAGGAAGATTTTGTACGCCCAAAGCTATTTCGTTTATAGCTTTTTCGTTTATTGTATGAGTTTTTTCTATAGAGTCCAATATTTCACTTACATAGCCACCAAGATATACAGACATAATTGCTGGTGGGGCTTCATTTGCTCCAAGTCTGTGGTCGTTCCCAGCATCTGCCACAATAGCTCTTAAAACTCCTCCAAATTTTTTAATACCTAACAGTACTGCACTTATAGCTAGTAAAAACGATACATTTTTAAGAGGTGATTTTGACGGTTCAAAATAGTTTGCACCTGTATTGTCTCCTATGGACCAGTTGAAGTGTTTCCCGGAACCGTTTACACCAGAGAAAGGTTTTTCATGCAATAAGGCAACCATATTATGTTTGACAGCAACTTTTTTTAAAATTTCCATTATTTGGAGGTTATTGTCTATGGCAAGAGTTGCCTCTTGATAAAGAGGTGCGAGTTCAAACTGATTTGGAGCAACTTCATTGTGTCTTGTCTTTATTGGAATACCTCTTCTATAAAGTTGATGGTCAACATCTTCCATAAATTCTAAAATTTTATTCCTAATGTTGCCAAAATAATGGTCTTCCATTTGTTGTCCCTTGGCTGGCTGAGCACCAAAAATAGTTCTGCCAGTAACAGTAATATCAGGCCTTGATTTAATCAATTCTTCTGAAAGAAGAAAATATTCTTGTTCTATACCTGCATAAACCTTAACTTGCTTTGCATTTTTATTTCCAAAAAATTTCTGTAAATTTATCACTTTTTCATTTAGAGCAGAAAGAGATCTTAAAAAAGGAGTTTTAAGATCTAAAACTTCACCGGTCCAAGAAAGAAAAACAGAAGGGATTACCAAAGTTTTTGTTTTACCGGCTTCAAGAAGAAATACAGACGATGTTGGATCCCAGGCGGTGTATCCCCTTGCTTCAAACGTTGATCTTATTCCACCTGAAGGAAAGGAAGAAGCATCAGGTTCAGATTGAACAAGTTGGGATGCAGAAAATCTTTCTATTATTTCTCCGTGCTCGCTGTAATCAATAAAAGAGTCATGTTTCTGAGCAGTGCCACCTCTTTGAGGTTGGAACCAATGCGTAAAATGTGTTGCACCATTTTCAAGAGCCCATTCTTTCATTGCATGAGCAACTTCACCAGCTATAGATTGATCTAAAGGTTCTAAATTGTCAATAGTTGCTGTAAGTTTTTTAAAAATATTTTTACTAAGCTTTTGTTCCATTACTTTTCTTGAAAAAACCAGCTCACCATAATAATCATGGATAGATCGCATATTTTTGCTCCTTTAGTAGAAAGTTTTGAAATATTATTTTGATTAACATTTAACTATTTTGCTTGTAATGTGTCAAGAAAAAAAATATTTTGTCGAAAATTTGAAGTAACAAGGAGTAAAAAACAGTTGTATTAAAATCTATCTTAATACTATACTTGAATATCTTAAAAACTTGTAATAATATAGATAAATAAAATCATTCCACACAAAGCATAGCGTCCCATTGGAACAATCCACTTTCCAACAGTTTTTGAATGTCCGCTTTGGATTTCCTGTAAAACAAGATACTTTGGAACAATCCAGAAGAAAAAAATAGCACTCCCCAAACCACACAAAGGAATCAAATGTAAAGATAATAAATCGATAACTTTTCTTATATTACCCACAACAAATACTCTACATAACAAGACTGTAGCTGTAGAAACAAGAAATATAGCTAAAAGACGCGGGAATTTAAATTTATCACGTAAAGCTTGAACAACTACTTCAAGTTGACCTATAAAAGATGTTAAGGCTGCAAAGAATATTGCCAAAAAAAATGCAAACATGAAAAATTGCCCAAAAGGAATAGATTTAAATATTTCAGGTAAAGTTATAAACAAAAGTGCAGGTCCGTTCTTTAAATCTTTCCCAAAAGCAAATACTGCCGGTATAATCATAAATGTAGCTAATATAGAAATAAATGTATCTGCAAAAACAATATATTTTGCAGAAGAAACTATATCGCTTGTTTTTTTTGTATAAGAACCGTATGTAACCATTGTGGAACCTCTTAAAGACAAAGAATAAAAAACTTGACCCAAAGCTACCATCCAAGTTTTCATATCAAAAAGATAATTCCAATCTGGCGTAAACAAATATTTATATCCTATAGCCACATTTGGCAAGAAAGCGACTCTTATTGCTAATACTACGATAAGAATAAAAATTGTAGGAAGCATTATAGCGCAACATCTCTCTATACCATTTCTAATACCACCAGTCAAAGTTATTGCGGCTGTAATCAAAGTTACGATTATCCAAAAAAAAATATGTTCATTGTTCGATATAGCAGCATAATATTGGTTGCTGTTAGTTGTACTGAAAGCTGATCCTGTTAAAGAACCTAAAGTAAAGCGTATAACCCAAGAAAATACTAGTGTATAGCCTATAGCTTGCATAAAAGCTACGCCAACACATATCCAGCCAAAAGCTTCGCCTAGTGATGTTTTTTTATTACGTAATTGTAAAACTTTCCGAAAAGCTGTTACAGGTCCGCCACCGGTAAGCCTTCCAACGGATATTTCACCGATTAGAGCAATAAGCCCTAAAGCAATTGCACATACAACATAAGGAATTACAAACGCAACCCCACCTTTTTCTCCAACACGGTATGGGAAAAGCCACATGTTCCCTAAACCAATTGCAGTACTAGCAGCAGCAAAAATTAAACCCCATTTAGATGAAAAAGAATCCTTAACGCTCATTCCAAATCCTCTC
>JAISWG010000013.1 GCA_031271205.1 Endomicrobium sp. | reverse complement strand
CTTATGCTCATTTAACCTTGCATACATAACATTTACCGCAATTGTACTCACTATGTTATAATCAAACCTCCATTTTGGATTAAGCCAGAAACCAAACCCTATAATATTATCTACTTTATTATTTTTATGTACTTCTTTAGAATCATTATAACGCTGATAGAACAGTCCAAAGTCAAAATAAGACACTGCCAACTCTCCTGTTCTTATATAAATTTGTAGAGAATTAAATTTAAATGACGGCTCTAATTGTTGGGTTTCTTGAGCATAAACAGTAATATAATATTTGGGAGCCCAAGTTAAATCATTAATAAGATATTCCCATTTTTTAGGATTTTTTTCTCTATCGCGCACAAGATTGTATCTTATGGAATTTCCAATCGTTGTTTTGTCTCCAATGTACACAGCATTAGTAAAGACTATGTTATTGGTATCTATTCCATAGTTTTCTAGATATGTATCTATATCCACCAAAGAATTTGTTTTTGTTCTGGCTCGTACCGTGTAGCGAGCATTCCAATCCATCCAGCTTGTAGCTATAAGTCGTGTATTAAAAGTTCCGCCATAACAAGTAAAAAAAGCATTTTTTAATTCAGCCTTATCGCTTCTGTTGTACCAGTTTTCAGAAACATTTAATCCTGGCGTTAAAATAAACCATCTAACCATTCTAAAACTTTTAGCGATATTATAACTAAACATCGCCGTACTTTTATAAAATGCATCTGCCGTAGAATCGTATTTTTTATAAGTATTACTATACTCAAACGATGATTCATACATTATTCCACAACCAAGATTTCTTTGATAGTACGTCCAACTTACCTTTGGAATATTTATATATTCTACTTCATTTTTAGAAGTATTTTTATTATATTTAGAAACATACTCAAAATTTACTTCCGTACTTGTTTTTTTTTCTTGTCTTGTTAAGGATACATAAGACTTTAAATAGTTTGTTGTTCTATCACAATTATTTTGATTATAAAAGTTATTAAAATTATTATCGCCCATAGTAAGTTCAGCGCTGGATCTCAATGTCAAACTATTATTTAATCTCCGAAAACAATTAGATCTAAAAATCCATCCTTCTTTTTTTTCAAGCAAATTTTTCATTATGTAAGCATAAATTTTTAGTGTACCAGCATTTGTTACATGATCAAACTCTCCTCCATACCCTTCGCCACTTTTGTCAAAACAATCGTAATTAATCTTGGCAACAGAATTTTCACTCAAAGCACAAGAAACTGTTGTCTTTACAAAAAAACCGTCTGTACTACTAGCATAACCTGGCCAAACAGCTAACTTTAAACGAGAACCAAATTTCCAACCGCCTTTCAAGGATTTTGTAACAAAAGGAAGATAAAACACAGGAATCTTGCCAATGTAAAAAACAGCATTATAAATTGTAATTCTTTTATTTAATACAAGTTTTCCACGATTTGACTTAAAACATAAGTGTGGCTCGTCTAAATCACAATTTGAAAACATTATGTGTTTTAAATTAAAAGTATCTTTACCTAACATGTCAATAGATTTTGAACGAATATACAGCATATTTGAAGAAGAAACAAATGTTTTTACTATTTTGCCAGTCTCATCATCATAATTATACACTATGTTTTCAGAATGTATTATATCGCCGTTTTCTTCAATAGTAACATTTCCAGAAGCAGTCATGCTTTTTTTATTTATAAGAAATTCAACGTAATCTGCAAAAACTTTTTTATTATCCCAATTTAATACAACATGCCCTTGAGCAATTATTTTTTCGCCCAATTCATCATATTCAAGCTTATCAGCAAATATATCCACTTTGTTAGAAGCGAAAATAACAGACACTAACAAAAAAAATATAACAATTACAACAATAAATTTACTAAAAACTGACTTGCGTATCATTTACCTAATGTTTAGGCAGCATAGCCACCACTACAGCTCCAAATTTATGAGTAATATTTTTTAAATAAATTTTACAAACCTTTCGTGTAGCCTTAAAACTCTAATTTTTATCTATGATTTACACATGCAACAAAAAATATTTAATTGCGTAGAACTTAACCATCCACAAAAAAACAATTGTAGTATCGCGAGCAAAAATTATGATTAAAATAAAAATACCAGGCTTTCCTTTTCTATTATAATCCATATTTCTTTGGCACATCATACCATACTTATATTTCACACAGTAATACAATTTTAGATGACAAATACAGCTTTAATAACTGTATAGATATATTACTTTTACCAGTAAGTTTTATCAATATTTGAGATTTATTTTTATTTTACTAGCATATTCTGACAAATATTTAACACCAACAAATGTCTATTTATACATCCTACTTATATTCCATAATTGCAATTTCTATCATAAGAATCAATTATGTAATGTTTTCTGTACCACTACAGTACTGCCCTTTTGATCCAACATAAAGTTTTATTGAAAAAAAGATCTTCTCCACGGACTCTATTCCAAAAACAATACATATTAATTTAGAATTCTCATTTTACATCCAGCCAAAGGCACCAATCAAAAGCTGCACTTGTGTTGTTATCAGTAGAGATGTTTTTTTTGTTTGTAAGTTTTTTCTAATATCTCTTTTTAATTGAACATTTTTATTTAGACAAATTTATGGGAGAAAATCTGACAATTCTTTCTTTAAAATCTATATTGTTAGTTATAAAAACACCTTAATGCTGATTTTTTATTTTGTAATTTTTGAGTTTAAAGCTAATAAAACAACAAAATTTAACATTTTAGACGGTTTTTTCCATTTTATACCACACCAGTAAGCACAAAAAATTTTCTATATGCTTTTGAAGTAAACAACAGCTGTTTTAATTTGCGTTTCGCCAACTTACATCATGTACAAATACCTAAACACAAATCTTTGTGAACATTATCGTTATACACTCTCACTATATTTATGCTTTTGTGCAATTGATAAAACCTCACCAGCTAAATATAAAGAACCTATTGTTATTCCAATTTTACCATAATCAAACATACAACATGCTTCCTTGGCAGAATTTACTACAAAAATTTTGTCCTCTGAAATATACTTTAAAAATTCATTTTTTAAATCTATTGGATTTATAGCTCTATTGCTTTTAATATGTGGAAGTATTATTTTTTCTGCAAAAAAAGCTATCTTTTTTATCATTTGCTTATATTTTTTCTCTTTCATCGCAGCAAAAATAAAAATATTTTTTTTGTTTGCAAAACCTAACCGTTTAAAAGTGTCAAAAAAATAATTTAAGCCTTCAATATTGTGTGCACCATCTATAATTAAGCTAAAATTTTTATTATCAATTGAAAGTTTTCTTAAGTCAAAACGTCCTATACATACAGAATTTTTTAAACCCTTCTTTATATCCGTTTCACTTAAAGTAAAGCGTTTTCTTGATAAAAGTTCCACTATACAAACAGCAACAGAAGCATTTATAATCTGATGTTCTCCAAGTAAGCCTATATCAATATTCTTCAAATTAAGAGTTTTACTTATATAGTCAAATCTCTGGCTTAGCACATCGAATACTCTAATGTTATACGATTTAAAAGCTTTTCCGTAAAAATATGGATTTGATTTGTTTCTTATAATTAACTCCGCTTTTTTAGGAAGCTTTCCACAAACTATATCGCAGTTTTTTTTAATTATGCCTGCTTTTTCAAAAGCAATCTGTTCAATAGTGTTGCCAAGTATTTCCTGATGTTCTTTCGCTATAGACGTAATCGCACAAACCAATGGCTTTTTTATTACATTAGTTGCATCAAATCGTCCGCCAAGACCTGTTTCAATTACAGCAACCTCAACCTTTTGTAAAGCAAAATATATAAAAGCTAAAGAAGTTAAATATTCAAAATACGACAACTTATATTTTATGGCTTTTTTAAGATAATTCCTTGATAAGTCTTTTAGTGTTTTTTTTGAAATATTTTTTCCATCTACACTAATTCTTTCTGTAATATCAATTAAATGAGGAGACGTATACAATGCAGTTCTGTATCCTGCAGTTATTAAAATATTTGAAACAAAAACTGCAGTTGAGCCTTTCCCATTTGTACCTGCTATGTGAACAACTTTTAACGAATCTTGAGGATTATTTAAATCTTTTAAAAATTTTTTTATTCTTAAAAGGCCAGGCTTCATACCCTCATATTCTTTTAAGTTTTTAAAAAATGTCATTTTTTAACAAAAAACTTTAAAACTTTAGTAATAATATCTTTCATATTTTTTCTTTCAACTACAATATCAACCATACCATGTTTTTCTAAAAATTCAGAAAGCTGAAATCCTTCTGGAAGTTGCTGTCTTATAGTCTGTTCAATTACTCTTGGCCCTGCAAAGCCAACTAAAGCTCCAGGTTCTGCTATATTGACATCACCAAGCATGGCGTAGCTTGCAGCAACACCTCCTGTTGTAGGATCTGTCAAAACAGATATATAAGCAAGACCGTTATCGGCAAGTTTTGCAAGTGCTGCGCTTGTTTTACCCATTTGCATAAGTGATAATATACCTTCCTGCATTCTTGCTCCACCAGAAGAAGAAATAATAATAAGTGGATATTTCTTTTTTATAGCTTTTTCAACAGCTCTTGCTATTTTTTCACCTACGACAGATCCCATACTTCCACCCACAAAAGAAAAATCCATTACACCTATAATAACGTTATAGTTGCTAATCTTAGCTTCTCCTGTGATTATTGCATCCTTTAAAGAAGATTTTTTTAACTTATCTGCATATCCAGGAAAATCTAAGAAATCAATAGATATTAAATTGCTATCCATCTCTTTAAAACTTCCCTCATCTACCATAAACTCTATTCTCTTTTGAGAATCAATTCTCATATAATACCCACATTTAGGACAAACCATAAAGTTTTCTTCAAAATCTTTTTGAAGAAATAATTGTTCGCACTTTTTACATTGTGTCCAAATACCTTCAGGCAATCCTTTATTTCCTGATATATTTTTAACTGACGTTTTTGTTGCATTCATTATCTTCCTCCGACATTATAAATCGTATTAAGCAATACCCTCGGCAAGCAAATCCCCTTGTTCTAAAATACCTATTGGTTTTCTATTCTTGTCTACTACTGGAATATTGTCTATATTATACTTCTTTAATACTCCTGCTGCTTTAATTGCAAGAATTTTAGATGTTATAACTTTTGGCGATTTTGTCATAACCGAGGCAATACTTTTTTTCAGTAGTTTCTTATCGGAGTACAAACGCCTACGCAAATCACCATCGGTAAAAAATCCAACAATTTTACCAGTATCATCAACAATACTTACAGCACCAACTTTTGTACTTGTCATAACAATAATAGCATCTTCAACATTATTATTTTGCTTTACGACAGGATTTTGTTTTCCTTTTCTCATTAAATCGCCAACATGCATTGTAAGTCTTTTTCCTATAACACCTAACGGATGTAAAACAGCTAAATGTTTTTTTTTAAAACTTTTCAGATTTGAAACAGTAAGAGCCAACGCATCACCCATAGCAAGGAGAGCCGTGGTGGAAGATGTCGGAGCGAGATTATAAGGGCATGCTTCTTTCTTAACACTACAATCAATAACACAGTCAATATCTTTCCAAATTAAAGCTCTTGGTTTACCTGTCATAGCTATAATAGCAATTTTCATTCTTATCAAAGCAGGAAAAAGCTTTTTAAGCTCTTCGGTTTCTCCTGAATAGGAAAGCATTATAACAACATCATCGCTCATAATCATCCCCAAGTCACCATGGAGTCCTTCTGTAGAATGCAAAAATACTGAAGGAATACCTATTGAAGACATTGTGGCAGAAATTTTTCTTCCAACCAAGCCTGATTTTCCCAAACCTACAACTACAACATGCCCTTTACAATCTTTAATTAGAGAAACAGCTTCTTCAAAATTTGAATCCAAATGTTTTAACTGATCTTTTATCGCTTGAGCTTCAGATTCAAGCGTTGCCCTAGCAATTTTAAAAATATCCGCCATATCACAAATCCTCAATATATAAATAACTTTTACAAATGTACTTATTTATATCATAATCTTTCTTTTAGGAAGTCTTTTCAATAGATGAACGAATATTACAGTTTCAAATCTATAAAAAGACACTTTGTCAAAAAATTTAAAATATATTTACAATAATATACCAAACATAAATATCAATACTTTAAACCCTTCGGTTTTCAAAACAACACCATAATTAAAAAATTAAACATTTTAACACATTGACATCCTTGACGGATTTATAAAACTCTAGAAATTCACTCCCGTTGAATTGAATTGAACATTTTTATACCAAGCTTTTGTTACTTTTACAACAGCTTTTTTATCCTTATTACGAAAAAACCACAACAAGGATGCATTATATTACAAATAAGGAAAAAGATTTAAGACTATATCAAAAACAAGTTTTTTCAAAATTTTACTTAAGATAATATATTTAATAAAAACTAAAGACTACAAAATCAGCGACAAAATTGGTAATACTCAGAGCATCATTATAATTTACAAGTTCACATATTTTAACTTTTGCCATCATTTTTCCTTTGATATATATTCTATAAAAATTATTTATATTCCAAAACTTCTATTGTTTTAAATTTCATCTTTGAGTTTAAATTTTTCCGTACATAAAATACTGCTGACAACAACTTATAGTAATAAACATAAAACACGGATTTTCATATATTTGAGTTTAACTAAGTCTTCTATAGACCAATTATATCTCAGAAAACTATAATTCTCATACCAACACCTAAAAATTTCTTTGCTCCTTTATAAACCCCATACTATAAACATTAGAGTCAACAGAAAAAAATATTTTTTTGGAAACGTATTTTTATAACTTTCTTTACAATTTTAGAATCGTAAACAGTAGATATTTAAAATAACGCTGTTCTGCTAACGTATTCAAGCTTCTTTAATTCTATCCAAAATTCTCTTCTATCACAAACATTTGAACTGAAGTATTCACATAGAAATATAAAAACGTATTAAAAGACTTATAGTACAGACTTTTTCTTCGTACTAAAATAATACAATTGTATCTTATTTCATTTATAAATTCGGAAAATGCAGTAATCGTAAATTAAAAAAATAAACAACAAAAAAACAACAATTTCTTCAATTTGTTTTCTTCGCATTACATTTTGCCCAATATTATTTGTGCATAAACTGAATCTTGTACAAATTTGCGTAATATCCGTTTAATGCCAATAACTCTTTATGAGTACCAACTTCAACAATATTCCCAGATTCAAAAACATATATTCTGTCAGAGTTTATTATTGTAGATAAGCGATGCGCTATAACTATTGAAGTTCTTCCTTTCATAAGTTTTTCAAGCCCTTCCTGAACCATTCTTTCAAACTTTGAATCTAAAGAACTTGTAGCCTCATCAAGTAGAAGTATTGGAGCGTTTTTAAGCATAGCTCTTGCTATAGAAAGCATCTGTTTCTGTCCGCCAGACAATGAGCCGCCTCTTTCGCCAACAACAGTATCATATCCATATTCTTGTCTTATAATAAAGTCATGAGCAGCAGCATGTTTTGCAGCTTTCACTACCTCATCATGAGTAGCTCCAAATCTTCCCATCAAAATATTATTTTTAATAGTATCATTAAAAAGCACGACATCTTGTGAAACAAAAGCTATATTTTCATATAGAGACCTTCTAGTAACGTCTCTTATATCCTGATCGTCTATCTCTATACTGCCATCTTTTACATCATAAAATCTCAACAATAAATTTATCAATGTAGATTTACCTGATCCTACTGCTCCAACAATAGCTATTTTTTCGCCAGATTTTACTTCTAAATTAACACCGTGCAGAATTTCAACGCCGAAAACATATTCAAACTTAATTTTTTTTATTTTTATTGTTCCTTTATCTACTTTTAAATCATAAGCTCTGTATTTATTTACAATAACTGGCTTTCTATCCATAATCGTAAAAATACGATCTATTGCCATTATTCCCATCTGCAGTATATTATTTAAGTTTGCCAAAGATTTCATAGGCTGATATGCCGCAACTATGGCTATTAAAAAAACAACAAAATCGCCAGTAGTAAGCGTTCCACGCATAATTCTATATCCACCATACACAAGAGTACCAGCAGCAGCTACGCCTCCGAAAAATTCCATAAGTGGACTCAATATATTACTGTTTTTAGCCATTTTAACCTCAATACCTGCAATAACTTCAGCACCGTCTTTAATTTTTTTTGATTCCGATTCTTCCAGGTTATAAGATTTTACTATTTTTATACCTCGAAAAGATTGTGCAATTACCGTATATAAACTACCAAAAGAATTTTGCTGATTGTTAAAAATTTTCTTTATTTTCTTCCCAAAATAGAACATTGGGTAAAAACCTATTGGGAAAAGAATAAACATTGCCACAGCCATATCAAAACTTTTCCAAAACATAAGAATAATCAAAAACACTACTGAACAAGCATCTCTAACAACTGTAGTTATACTGTTTACAATTGTGTTTCTTATGGCACCTAAATCTCCCATAAAATGCACTAAAAGATTTTCTGAATTGTTCTTATCGAAGAATTCTAAATCTTGTGCTATAATCATGTCAAATAAATCTCCCTGCAAACGTTTAGTAAAATTTGAACCCATTTTTATCATTGTTACAGATTGTATATATTGGGCTATGCCCTTAGCTCCAAAAGCAAATATTACCTGAACGGCAATCACAAAAAGAATATCTTTATTTTTTTCTATAAAAATTTTATCAAAGACAGGCTTGAGCAAACTAACAGACCAAGCATTTAGAGCTGAATATACACTCATAAAAAATAAAGATACCACCAAAAGCTTCCATTGGGGTAACATATAAACAAGCCATAAGCGTTTTACTCTTTTGATCACTTCTGCGTTTATATTTTTTAAAAGCTTTTCTTTTATATTTAAAACAATGCGCATCTTTTGCCACCAAAAAAATTATAAATGTATAAATACGTTAAATCATATTTTTGAGCTATTGTTTTCTAACTTCTACCTATTTTCTAAAATGCCCATTCTCTTTTGAGAATTTTTCAAAAACACAAGCAAGTCCAGTAATATAAACTTGTATTTTAGTCTAATAGAGTTTTATACTAAGTTTTTAAACATTGTTTATAAACCAAAATGTATTTCATTTTAATTAAAATCATTTCAAAAATAGCTATTTTATCACGCCATTTTCTTTTGCTAACAGAATCCAACTTTTTCTTTAGTATTTACGTTAATTACTAAGGTTGTGTCTCAATTGTGTTAAACAAAGCATACCACTAAGAAATTTTTTAAGATGTGATTTTTATCATATTTTAACCTGCATAGTCATCCCTCAATAACCTTCATATCTATTACACGCATCTTTTTCCATTTGCCGCTTTTGTATCTGAAATAAAAAATCATAAACAAAGCTATCTCATAAGTCATAGTTATAATCCACGCCGCATATATTCCCATTTTAAAAACACTTATAATCAAATACGTTGGTATTATTGCAAGAACAAACGAAAGCACTATAAAAACTTTCATAACAAAAGACGTATCACCAGCTCCTTTAATTGCGAATTGAAAAATAACATTTCCAGCATCAAAAATCATATAAACTGCAAGCAATCTTAAGAGATTTATACTCATAGGTATAAGCTCTTCGAGCGGTGTTTTAGTATTAGTTAAAAAAGGAGAAATCAGCTGTGTTGAAAACAGGAACATTAAAACGATAACAACTAAAACATATACGCATATGCTTTTTAAAGCCGTACCTACACTTTTCTGAGCTATAGATGCCTTGTTTTGTCCCAAATAATTACCAACCATTATAGATGTTGCTACCCCTGCTCCTATTATAGGCGTTACAGTTGTATTATATACACTAAGGGCTATATTACTTGCTGTAAGTTCCAAAATACCCAACGTCCCTATAATAAGCATAAAAATTGCAAACTCCATCATGTCAAAAAAGACAGTAATTCCGTTTGGAAAGCCAAATTTTAATAGCCTTCTAAAAATATTTATATTAGGTTTAATATGTCTTGTATTGTAAACATAAGCATTTTTTTTTGATATAACAAGAAATAAATATATGAAAAACATTAATATATAACTTATATTGCTTGCCCACGCAGCACCCGTAATGCCAAGTTCCGGGGAAAAAAACCTTCCAAAAATTAAACAATAGTCTAAAATTATATTAGAAGTTATACCGCAAAGACTTACAAGTAAAGTTACATAAGTTTTTCCACGACCGGAGTAAAAACCCGAAAAAGCTGTAGCTGAAATAGGAAAAAACGCACCATAACAAAGCGTTTTAAAATATTTAACTTCTTCAGCCACTATGTCAGTGGCATGACCGATACCAACAAACATTTTTTCTGCAAATGGAACAAAAGATAAAATTACGGCAGCAGCGAAAATAGCTAGATAAATACTTTGCCACATTGCAGGACCTATGAAGTGGTACTCTTTTTTACCGTAATATTGCGCTATAAAAACATCAACATAAGCAATTGTAAATAAAAAAAGATATTCTAAGGTTGAATTAGAAAGTCCTGCAGGTATAGATGCAGCAAATGAGACTTGAGAGTACATAGAAAGAAAAATTCTATCTGTAAAAATTTGTACAGCTACAACATATGACGAAACAATTATAGGAACAGCAATTTTTAAAAATTCTCCAAGCCCGCCAGGCAAAAAATAACTTTTTTTTATATTACCCCAGGATAACATTTAAACTCCTAAAAGCTATGTTATAACACTTTTGTAGCTTTGCGCAAAATCACAAAAAGAATAATATGGTATTGCTGCT
>JAISWG010000012.1 GCA_031271205.1 Endomicrobium sp. | reverse complement strand
AGTATGAACGATGCATATTTTGGAAATACTGCAATTTCTATAAGCCAAAGACGATATTTGGGATCAAAAACAAAATTGCTAAATTTTATTGATGATGTATTGCAAAGGGAAAAGATTGAGTTTGAATCTTTTGCCGATATTTTTGCAGGCACTGGAACTGTTGCAAATCACTTTTACGGCAATTCAAAAATAATAATCAATGACATTTTAGAATCAAATAATTACATTTATCGCGCTTTTTTCGGAAAAGACCAAATAAGAGAAGAAAAATTAAAAGATCGTCTGAAATTCTACAATGAATTAAATATCAATAAATATGGCAAGAATTATTTTTCTGAAAATTTTTCAAGCACATATTTTAATGCCCAAAATGCAAAAAAAATAGGAATTATCAGAGACGATATAGAAAAGTTATTTGCAGAAAAAATAATTTCAAACCGTGAAAAAGCCTACCTGCTGACTTCTTTGATGTATGCCTTTGATAAAATAGCAAATACAGTCGGGCATTATGATGCGTATAGAAAAGTTGATATACCTGAAAAGAGATTGTTTCTCTTGCCGCTTGCCACTAGAAATTCAAAATATAACTCTGAAATTTATAGAGATGATGCAAATGAGTTGGTAAAGAAAATTAAGGCTGATGTCGTATATATAGACCCTCCTTATAATTCCCGTCAATACTGCGATGCTTATCACTTACTTGAAAATGTTGCCGTGTGGAAAAAAGAACAAGTCTATGGAACTGCCAGAAAGATAGACCGTTCCCATCTTAAAAGCCAGTATAATATGAAAACAGCAGGCGTTGCTTTTTGCGATTTGATAAATAACATAAATGCAAAATATATTCTACTTTCTTATAACGATATGGGAACTTCGGGCAATGTTCGTTCTCAATCCCGCATAAGCGACCACGAAATTTTATCTGCGTTAAAAAGAAAAGGTGAAGTTAAGATATTTGAAACTGATTTCAAACAATTTACTACCGGAAAATCTAATAAAGATGATTTAAAAGAAAGAGTATTCTTGTGTAAGGTTAATACAGGCAAAACAAAAAGAACGGTTGTATCGTCAAAACATAATCCCGTTCAAATAGACTTTGTAAAATCACCATTAAACTATACAGGCGGGAAGCATAAATTATTACCGCAAATAACAAAATTCTTCCCTAAAAAAATTGATACTTTTTATGATGTTTTTTCCGGCGGAGCAAATGTCGGTATCAATGCTAATGCTAATAAAATTGTTTGTATAGAAAAAAACGAATATGTTGTCAATCTTTTGAAACTTATACAAAAAAGTAATTTTGAAGATATACATCAAAAAATTATAGATATTGTTGATAAATTTGGACTAAGCCAGAGTTATATTAAAGGGTATGATTTTTATAATGTAAATAGCTCTGACGGTCTTGGGCAATTTAACAAAGACGCATTTTTAAGAGTTAAGAATGAATTTAACAAAGATAAGAGAAGAATTGATTTGTTATTAACTCTTATTTTGTATTCGTTTAATAATCAAATTAGATTTAACTCAAACGGCGATTTTAATCTTCCTGTCGGTAAAAGAGATTATAATGGGAATTCTCGCAAAAACATAGTGGCATTTAATCAAGTTGCTAACGAAAAAAAAATAATTTTCAAAAATTGTGATTTTAGAGAAATATTGGATTTAGACATAACGCAAAATGATTTTGTATATTTAGACCCACCCTATTTGCTTGGACTTGCAAGTTATAATGAACTGAATAGTTGGAATGAAAAAGATGAGACAGAACTTTATTCTGTGTTGTCTAAACTTGATAAAAAAAATATAAAATTTGCTTTGTCAAATGTGTTAGAACATAAAGGTTCTACAAATGGTATTATGCATAAGTGGGCGACTGCTGAAAAATTTAAAATTAACAAGCTAAATTACAACTACAAAAATTCAAACTATCACTCAACTGCAAAAAATAATAATACTGTTGAAGTTCTTATCACAAATTACTAATATTTGTATAATAGAAATATGTTAAAACCATGGTCAATTACCACCACTGTTCGTAATCCCGAACGATTAAAAGAATTCTTAGTCGTTCTTCAACACTTAGCAGGTCAAAAATGGGATAACGAAAATCAAAAAAATTATCAAAAATTATTGATAAAGCATAGATTATACGGATATGGCAGTCCGCAGTTTTATAACGGGCTTTCTAAAAATGTTGTTGATTTGATTAACGATACTGATACTTTGATAGATGATAAAACTATTGAAAGAATAATAACGCTGAAAAATTATAAAGATTTTGCAATGCGCGGACGGCAATCTTTAAATCCTTTAACAAAATTCGGATTTGCTTATATAGATAATGGTATAGCCCAAATTACTGAACTTGGAAATAAATTGATTGAGAACTCGCAAGATTTTGGTGATGTGTTTTTGAAATCATTCATTAAGTGGCAGATACCCAACCCTGCAAATGACGATTTCGCTAATGACGGAAATTACGAAATAGTTCCATTTGTAGCGACATTAAAATTGATTGATGAAGTAAATAAACTTGAAATTACCCGTGGTAATAATCCTGTTGGTTTAAGTAAGAGAGAATTTGCTCTTTTTGCTCCGTCGCTTGTTAAATATTCCGATATTTCTAAATATGCCGATGCTGTTATAAAATTTCGTAATTTGCAAAAAGGTAAAGCTGATATTGAAAGGAAAAAAGCCAGAGATGAATATCGTCAACAATTTGTTAAAGAAGTTTTAGGGGCAGAAAAACAATCTGATATTGATAAATTGCTTGATAACTTGCATGATTACGGTGATAACACAATACGATATTTCCGTCTGACAAAATTTATCTGTATTCGTGGAAATGGTTTTTATGTTGATTTAGAACCTAACCGTCGCACAGAAATAGAAGCGTTATTTGAGAATGAGTTTTATAAGCCGAAATCTTTTGATAATAAAGAAACTTATTTGAACTATATGTCAGATGATAGCTTGCCTGTATTGCCGTGGCAAACAAAGAATAAACTTGTAAGAATTGCAAAACAAGTTGCAAATGATGTTTTAGTAATCCAAAAAGAACTTGGTTTGAAAGAGCTAATTTTGCAAGATGTTTCCGAAATGGACAAGAACAAGCTTAATTCTTACGTTTCTGATTTAAGAGAAGAACGCAAAAGCTTGCAAGAAAAGAAAAATCATATTCAATCCCAGTCTATTGAAGCAATAGAGCAATATATTGAGCAGTTAGAGAACATTTACAGTTTTGAAAATAGAGCGTTAATGTTAGAGTATATAACAACGCTTGGACTGCACGCATTAAACGATGCAAAAGAGATTAAGCCAAATTACCCTGTCGGCGATGACAATGAACCGGCATCAACAGCTACCGGCGGAGTTGCCGACATTGAATGCTATTATGAAAATTTCAATATGATTTGCGAAGTCACAATGTTGAATGGGCGAGACCAATGGTTTAACGAAGGGCAGCCTGTTATGCGGCATTTGAGAAATTTTGAAAATATAAATAAAAATGCATATTGTGTTTTTATTGCTCCAAGTATTCATAGCGACAGCGCTGAAACTTTTTGGATTGCAAATACTATCGGATATAAGGGAAACAAGCAAAAAATAG
>JAISWG010000016.1 GCA_031271205.1 Endomicrobium sp. | reverse complement strand
AGAACAGTGTCCGATCAATTGAAACAAAAATTGAAGTCCGCAATGTTGTTGTTGGTCTCAAAACATGAAGCAAAGACAACTTTTATAGTTTCTGTTACTGAAGATTATGTTAAACAGGGTATTAACGCGGCTAAAATAGCTAAAGCTTTTGCTGCAGATATTGGTGGTTTTGGTGGCGGTAAGCCAGATTTTGCTCAAGGTGGTTCAAGAAAGTTATCTAAATTGGAAGAAGTTTTAAAGAATGCTCAAAAATACCTATATCTATCTAATGGAGTTAATACTGATTGAATATATTTTTAACTGCTGATAGATAAAAGATAGATCCGAACTTGTGTAAGCTTCTGTTACAAAAGTTTTATATAAAAAAGATGTAATATTGAAGATTCAACAATGATCATTTTCTAATGCGATCACTCTCCATGATTTGTTTTGCCATAATTTTAATAATCAAAATCTCAATAATGTTTCTTTCTACAACAAGCGTTTTATATATCTCACAAGCTGCAAGAACCTCAAAACCGTTTTGATATGGTTTTTCCTAATATTGTATAGTAGACTGTTTACTTGCTGAAAATATTTGCCTATAAAAAATACGTACACTACCTCTATTTACAGTTCAGACAAAACTGGCATAGTTTAAATGAACTTTTTTAAACTGGCTGAACTTTTAAATATCACAAACTATATCTTTTCAAAAAAAACAAGCAGAGTTTTGATGTGTGCATATTTGGGTGGTAATTTATAAGTGTATTTTGTGCTATATAGCAATTATTCTACGGCCTCCTTTTGTTTTAAAACAAGTTTTATTTTTGTAGGAAAAGTTGAAAAATAATCTCAAGAAATTTTATATTCGCAGGAAAGATGTAAGGATGCATAAGTATTATATGCTGTACGATTTTCCAAACAAGGATGTTAAAACATATAATTGTTGTAGATGTTGCGTCTATGAAACAAAAGGGACCAATGGAAATAGTGTGCTTCTTATAATGATTTAAATGTGCTTGAGTTTACTACTAATGTTGTAAGAAAAAAAAGATAGAACAGATTGTTTAAATATAAACGGTTCTGTAAAAACTTAAGACAGATGTACTTATGTGTTAAGCTTTCTATTGTGCATAAATTGCTATAATTACTATAGTTTTAGATTTGTATGTGCGCTCGTAGTTTAATGGATAGAGCACCGGCCTCCGGAGCCGGTGATTCCGGTTCAAGTCCGGACGAGCGCGGTTTTGCATTAGCAGTAAATTTACTACTATGTTAATTAATTGATTTCCTCAAAACAGAATACAATATGATTGATTTTGGAGGAAACATAATAACTTATTTATTATGTACAAGCGTGAGCTTTGTCTAGGAAAAACGTAAATAAACAGAAAAAATGTAAGAAAGATTTTGTCTCATTATATAAGACATTTTATTGTAAGTTGTGCTATAAATACGCATATTGGCGAAGAGCTTTTAAATAAGTGGCAACAACAGTGGTTTTTTTGAATAATCTTTTTGCTAACTATAATTTAAACTGTCCCGTAAAAGATGACTGTATAATATAAAATAGTAACTGGAATGGTTGTGGCAGCGTTAAAGTTTTAAAATTGCTTAAAGGAATAATATTATATGTATCTTTCAGATATAAAATATTCAAGCGATGAGTTAGTTTTTAAATGTTTTAGAACTAAAAATTATGTTGAAGTAAATTGCGCTAAGTTTTAAAAAAGATGAAAAGATAGTAGGCGATTTATGTAATGCTTTGACAAAAAAAACAAATTGTAAAGAAGAATCATTATAGGGGCATTTAGTTTTGCTGTTAGTATTTTGAAAATACTAAAATGTTTAGGTTTATAACTAAAAGACCTTTCAGTGGACGCTCTTGCGAGTTTGATGGCAAATAAGTAATTGTCATATCACAAATAAAGTTCACGAATTTAAAGAATTGATGACAAAACTTCAGTCAAATTGGCTAAAGAAGCGGATGAGTTTGGAATTTAAATAATGAGAATTAAATGAGATACAATAATGGACTTACTTCTATACTTATAAATAATGAAAATAGCTTAACTGCTTCGGCAATAGTTTTTGTAAAAGTTGGATCTGTTGACGAAAAAACTTCGCAAGCGGGACTTTCCCATTTTGTAGAACATTTAATGTTTAAAGGAAGCAAAAATTATCCCGGGGACTGTTTTAGCAAAAACATTGAAAACTTTGGTGGCGAAATAAATGCTGCGACATCAAAGGAATTTACAATGTATTACATAAATGTGCAAAAAGATTTTGTTGAAAAAAGTTTAAAAATACTTGCGGATATTATACAAAATCCTCTATTTCTAAAAGATGAGATAGACAAAGAAAGAAAAGTCATAATAGAAGAAATTCAAAGACATTTTGATAATCCTGGATCTGTCCTGTATGAAAAGTTTTACGAAGCAATTTATAAAACAAGTGCATTAAAAAACAGTGTTATAGGAACATCAGATGTTATTAACAATATATCATCTGAAGAAATATATGAATATTATAAAATGCACTATGTACCTGAAAAGATGTTAGTTGTAGTTTCAGGTAGCTTTGACAAAGAAAAAATTAAAAAAGTTATATGCAATACTTTTGCCAAGTTTAGAAAGCAAAAAGTTCCAAATGAGCCATTGCTTAAGGAAAAAATCTGGGATGGTAAAAATATAATTAAATACGGTAAAGTAGAAGTGGGGTATATGCTTTCTGGCTTTTTGGTTTCTGATATTGATGATGAAGATCTATATGTTGCAGATTTGGCAACAGATATTTTAGGTGGTGGAAAAAGTTCTAGACTTTATAAGTTTCTTTACGAAAAAGAACATCTTGTGTACGCTATAGACGCTTCTTTTTCTGTTGAAAAGGGAGGTGGAAATGTTTGTATAGCTTCAGTTTTTGAGCCGAAAAATGTTAAGGAAATAAAAAAAGAAATTGAGAATCGAATAGAAGATGTTATAACTAATGGCATTAGTGAAGAAGAATTAAATAGATCGAAACTCTTGTTAAAAACGGATTGGCAGTTTTCTAATGAGACACCTTATGATATTGCTGATAAGTTCGGCTATTGGAATTTGATGGGTAACGCAGAGTTTATTTATAATTACTTAAGAAAGTTGTATAGTTTTACAAATAAAGATGTCGTAAAATTTTTTAAAAAATATTATTCTAAAAATGCGATTTCCCATATAGCTTTACTGCCTAATAAAAATTGTTGTTAATTTTGAGGTATTATATGAAAAGCTTTACACTTAAAAATGGTATTAACGTACTGTTTGATAAAACAAACGGTCCGGAAATTGTTTCTTTAAGAGTTCTTAGTAAAGTTTCTACTATAAATGAAGATTTACACAATGCTGGGATATCTAGTCTTATGTTAAAACTAATGTCATATTCTACAAAAAATCGTTCAAGCACAATTTTAGCAAATGATGTAGGTAATATTGGTGCAGATTTGTCTTCAGATGTAACTTACGACATGGCAGGATTTAATGTGTCCTGTCTGTCTGAATATTTTAACAAAGCGGTAGAGCTTCTTTCTGACATAATTTTAAATCCTATATTTGATGATGGAGAAATTAAGTTTGAGAAAGAAAATGCCATTGCTATACTGAATTCTCGTAAAGATAGTATAGGTGCAACTGTTTTAGATGAATTTGCCAAACTTTTTTACGGTGATTTTTCTTACTCATTTCCAGTTATGGGTAGGAAAGAATCAATTTTGAAAATTTCTCGTGAAGATTTAATAAATTGGCATAAATATTCTTACAATGCTTCAAACATTTTAATTTCAGTTTCTGGTAATGTTTCTTATAATTTCATAAATGAATCTTTGGAAAGATATTTTTCTGTTGTTGCTACGGGAGATAAATTTAAAGATCCGATATTTAATATAAATCATACAGAAAATATAAAAAAAGAAATCAGTGGAAAGTTTAATCAGGCGTATATATTTACAGGGTTTCCTTGTGCATCTATTAATGGTAAAGACTTTGTAACAATTAAAGTTATAAGCACCGTTTTAGGTAGCAGAATGACGAGCAGATTATTTGTTGAGTTAAGAGAAAAACTGGGATTAGCGTATGAGGTAAACGCTGTTTACCCCTCAAGAAAAAAAGACAGTTATTTTGCAGTCTATATAGGCCTTGATAAGAAGAACATAGATTTAACATTTAAAAAGATATACGAAATATTAAAAAACTTTTATTCCGTAAAAATTTCTGATCAGGAATTAAAAGATGTTAAATCATATATAAAAGGCATATATCTCTTAGACAGACAGACAGTTAATAAAAAATCTTATTACAATGGTTGGCGTGAAATAGTTGGACAGGGTTATAAATATGATGTAGAGTATTTAAACGATATAGAAAAAGTTACAACACAAAATATTTTAGATGTTGCAAATAAAATATTTACAGGGAAGTCTGTTTCTGTAATTATTAATCCTGAAGAATATAAATTGTTATGAATAAACTAATTGAAAAAATTAATAGTATTTCTAAGGATTATGATGTGTATGCTGTTGGCGGTTTTGCAAGAGATTTACTTCTAAGGCTTAAATATAAAGATATTGATTTAGTTGTCAATAATGATGCTCTAAAGTATGCAAAAAAAGTAGCTGCAGTTTTAAAAGCTAAGCTTATAACACTAGATGAAGATACTGAAACTTACAGAATAATACTTAAAGATTGTGAAATATCAAATATTGATATAGCACTTTTTAATGACAAGACAATAGAAAAAGACTTACAAAACAGGGATTTTACTATTAATGCTATAGCTTTTAAGCTTAAATATTTTAAAAATTTTAGAAAATACATTATTTTCTCTAATAAAAATACTCTCGCAGATTTAAAGTCTAAAACATTTAATATTATCTCGGAAAAGACTTTTAAGACAGATCCTTTAAGAATGCTTAGGGCTTTTAGATTTATCTCAGAGTTTGATGGGTTTAAGCTTTCAAATAAGACATTATTGAAGGTCAAGCAAAATGCAAAACTTATAAAATCTGTTGCGTCTGAAAGAATAAAAAATGAGTTTTTTAGAGTTCTTTCTGCGCAAAATTCTTCACAATTGCTCAAAACTATGGATGCCTGTGGATTGCTTTCTGGGATTTTTCCTGAAATTGAAAAAATGAAGAAAGCAAAAAAAAAATATTATTATCACCCAGGTGGTTTGTTTGAGCACTCTTTTGAAACGCTAGAATCCGCAGAAAGTATTTTAGTCAATTTAAAAAAATATTTTCCAGCAAGCTTTGTTGAACTGCAAGAGCATTTTTATAGCGAAGGATTTTTATCGGAAAACGTTACAAGAGCATCTTTGTTAAAGTTTACGGCCTTGTTTCATGATAATGCCAAACCTGAAACTGCAAAGTTTGAAAATGGAAAGATGCATTTTTTTGAACATGAATATTTTGGTGCAAATAAGTTAATAAAAATAATGTGTTCTTTGAAGTTTAGCAAAAAAAATATTGAAACCGTTGCATTTTTAGTAAGACATCATATGCGTCTTTCTACATTGATAAGAAATAATAGCGTTACAAAAAAAGCTGTACTGAAATTTTTTAGAGATATTGGTGATAATGTTCCTGATTTAATTGTTCTTTCAATGTCTGATTGGCATTCTTATAAAAGGTTGAAAGTTTTTTCTTTAAAAGAGTTAAAACTTCAAGAAAGATTGGCAAGAGAGCTTATAAAAAAATATTATGAATTAAAAAATATCAGATCTTTGTCTAAAGTGATAGATGGCAATATGATAATGAGAGAGTTTAAGTTAAAGCCTGGTCCGTGGATTGGTGAGCTTCTAAAATTTGTAAACGAAGCACAGTTTGATGGAAAAGTGTTAAGTAAAAACGATGCTTTTAATCTAGTTTTGTCCAAATTAACACATATTAAAAAAAAATACAAAATTTAACGGGTTATTTGGATATGTGTGCGATTTTGCGGGCGTAGTCTAGTGGTAAAACCCCAGCTTCCCAAGCTGGAGATGTGGGTTCGATTCCCATCGCCCGCTGTTCGTGTCTTGTTGGTTTTAGACATTTTTCTGTATGAGTCTGCTTAAGAAATTACGATGCTCATTTACCGATATATGTTAAGTGCGGAAAAATAGAAGTGTTTATTATAGATGGCAGAAGCCAGGTGTACGAAATGCAAAAAAACAAACTGAAGAGCTATAAAGATGTTTAGGGTGTAGTTATGAAAATAGTATAAAAACCGTTTCTATGGGTATATCTACAAACTGCTAAACAAAAGTTTTTAAAATTGTAGCAAAAGGTAATAAGAACAAGTAGTGTTTTTTATCACACAAAATTTATAGAAACTGGTTCTTTTTAACTAAAAAAGACTGACTTTTTTATAAGCTATAATCTAAAATCCTAGTATATTTTGTAGAAAAAAGTGGATAAGAGTGAAAGAAGAAGAATATGATAGCACTTATAAACGTAGAGCGTGTCATTTGTATTGAACAACAGATTTTTTGACAAATTTTTTGTTTCTAATATATAAACACAACTTTTGCAATTAGCATTATAAGAAGAGTTGTTAAAATGGATCAAATAGTAAAGACTTGACAAAGAGATTGATTTTTGGTACAACGCCTGCCGCGGTTGTGGTAGAGTAGCAAAAAGTTTTTTATGTAAAATTTAATATAAAATTTAAAATATTTGTTTTGAGAGACTTGACAAGGATTTAAAAGTTTTGTTTAACTAGATGATTGCTAACACAGAATTATAAGTAGTTGCAAAATATTTTTTTGTATTATATGTACTGTAGTTAATAATGTCTTGGGCTTGTAGATAATTAGGATCTATTTTTCTAAAAAGATGTCTTTGTCAGATAGTTAGAGATAGAAGTCTTTGCTGATTTTGGAAAAATAAAAAAAGCAAAGTGGAGGTGTTTTTATCTTTAAAAAAAGTTCTTTGAATACTAAATAACACGCAGACAAGCGCCTCGCAAAAAGAGGCAATCAAGTAATTTAAGAGTTGTTTATTAAAGTAGTACAAAAATAGTAAAAGAGCTTATTAACAAATCTCTATAAAAATTTTTTATGGAGAGTTTGATCCTGGCTCAGAGTGAACGCTGGCGGCGTGCCTAACACATGCAAGTCGTGCGGGATTGTGCAGAGTATCGCATGGTCTAGCGGCAAACGGGTGAGTAACAC
>JAISWG010000024.1 GCA_031271205.1 Endomicrobium sp. | reverse complement strand
TAAAGATGAGGATAATTTAAGAGCGAGAGTCGTAGTCTTAGGCAAAACAGTTGTAAAAGAAATTTTTGGCAATGAAGATTTTAATCCTGTAGGTGAATATATAAAAATCAACAGAATAGTTTTTCAAGTCATAGGTGTTTTGCCACCAAAGGGATCTAAGGGTTATCTCAGTGAAGATGATAAAGTTCTTATTTCTTTGAATACAGCAATGTACAGGTTTATTGGTTCAAAAGAATTGCAGCATCTTGACGTTCAAGTTAAAGGTGACGCCGATATGAATAAAGTAGGCGAGGATATAAAAACAAGATTATTGTTTACCCACAGATTGCCGTCATCTGAAGGATATGGGTAAGAATACTTAATATGGCGGAAATTTAAGCGGCATTGGAAGCGATGGGAAAAGCATTTGCACTTCTTTTGGGATCCATAGCTTTTATATGCTTGCTTGTGGGTGGAATCGGAATTATGAACATAATGTTTGTTTCTGTTTCTGAGAGAACTAAAGAGATAGGTTTAAGAAAAGCTATAGGAGCAAACAATACGAATATTTTATTCCAATTTATAATAGAATCTATTTTTGTCTGTTGTGCTGGTGGACTTTTATAGGAATAAATGTTGGGGCTGGAATATCTTTTATAATAAGCAAATTTGCAAACTGGTATACAATTATCACGCCTTTTTCAATAGTTCTTGGTTTTTGGTTTCTCAGTATTTATCGGATTAATTTTTGGAGTATGGCCTGCCAGAAAAGCTTCTCTGCTAAATCCTATTGATGCTTTAAGGCATGATTAAAGAACATATTGTTTTTTTAAAATTCACAATTTTTTTTAATCATTTAACCAGAATTTTATATTATATTTCTACAATCTTAAGAATTAAAAAGATGCAGTATAATTTGTAGTGACATTCTGTTTTTTTTTTGTTTAGTTCATTTGTAAGTTATACAAGAGAAGATTACGTTATATATGATGTTTTTTATTTGGATGGCACTCTGAGACGGCGATTGTGAGTAGAAGCAATTGCTAATGAAGCTTGAAAAGACTTTGTTGGGAATTAGTCTCTTGATTCCTGGGTATTTTTTATACACTCTCTAAAAGTTTTTTTTCAATACTGTTAGTTGTAATTAACAATGCCATCAGGAATTTTAAACTTATTAAAGGTTTATATGTTTTACTTTGAGAGTTTTTACTACTATCACTGTTTTTGCCTTTTTCTGAATCAAATAATTTTTTTGTTGCTGCTTACCGATATGCAGCAATGTACACTTGAGTTAAGTTTGTTTTTACTTTTGTTTAATTGTCTTTTAGCCATCTGAATTTTGTTCTTATAAAGATTTATAGTTTGCGTTGGTATAAATTTTTAGTAAAATCTTGTTATTATGAATAAACCATCATCTAAAATCAGATCAGAATTTATTAATTTTTTTGAAAATATTGGATGTGTTATAGTTCCTTCAGACTCGCTTGTCCCGTCTGGCGATAAAACATTACTTTTTACATCAGCAGGTATGGTGCAGTTTAAGCAACACTTTTTAGGTCAAAGTAAAGACTCTTTCACAAAGGCAGCAGGCTGCCAAAAATGTTTTAGAATGTCAGATATAGATCAAGTTGGAATAACCACAAGACATCTCACTTTTTTTGAAATGCTTGGGAATTTTTCTTTTGGTGATTACTTCAAGAAAGAAGCTATAGTTTGGGCTTGGGAATTTTTAACCAAGAATATGGATTTGCCAAAAGACAAGCTTTATATAACAGTATATAAAGATGACGATGAGGCAGTGGAAATCTGGAAGAAGATAGTGCCAGAGAATAGAATTATTAAAATGGGAGATGCTACAAACTTTTGGAATATGGGATACACCGGTCCCTGCGGTCCATGTTCTGAGATTTTAATAGACTTAGGCCCGGAAATTGGTTGCGGTAAGCCAAGTTGTTGTCCGGCTTGTAGCTGCGATAGGTATCTTGAAATTTGGAATTTGGTATTTACTCAATTTAATAGACAGGCGGATGGGTCGCTTAAAAACCTTCCTAGAAAAAATATAGATACGGGTATGGGTCTTGAGAGAATAGCTGCTGTGGCAAACGGCAAGAAAAATATTTTTGATACCGACTTATTTATGTTGATTATAAATGCAGCTGCAGATATTTTTAAAATAAAATATGAATCAAAAAATGTACCAAAACTTAGAATGATAGCAGATCATTCTAGAGCTGTAACTTTTCTGATTTTAGATGGTGTTCTACCATCAAATGAAGGTAGAGGTTATGTTTTAAGAAAAATTTTAAGAAGAGCTTTAAGACAAGGCAAGTTTTACGGTTATAATAAACCTTTCATAAACGAGCTCGTTCTTACAGTATTTAATATTATGAAGTCTGCATACCCTGAGCTGTCTTTCAAGTTAAGCAACATACGTTCCATTATAAAAATAGAAGAGGAAAAATTTTTAGAAACTTTAGAATCAGGTTCTAATATGCTTTCAGACATACTTGACTCTTATAAAACTAAAGGTGTCAATATTCTTAGTGGAAAGGATATATTTAAACTTTATGACACCTATGGGCTTCCTTACGATTTAACAAGAGAGATTGTTTATGAAAACGGGTTTGAATTTGATGAGGCAGGTTTTAAAGCGGAACAAAAAATAGCTCAAGAAAAATCGCGTGCGGCATGGAGCGGCTCAGGAGAAAAAGATATAACTTTTTATTCTATATTACATAAAAGAATCGGTGATACTTTTTTTACAGGATACGATAATTACATAAGTTCGAGTAATATTTTAGCTTTGATAAAA